>CAUBUJ010000013.1 GCA_958439155.1 uncultured Veillonellaceae bacterium | reverse complement strand
CTGTCTATTGGAAAATTCGGCGCGCAGGGCGGTATGCCCGCGCGGAAAGATGTGGAGGATATGCTCGCATGCAGAAAGTAGGAATTTTAAACAGCTCCATCGCCAAAGTACTGGCGGATATGGGTCATACGGATCAGATCGTCATTGGCGACTGCGGCCTCCCTGTACCGCAGGAAACGCCGAAAATTGACCTGGCGCTCCGCCTGGGCGAGCCCAAATTCATCGACGTCACCAGAGAAGTGGCCAAGTACATGGAAGTGCAGAAAATCTATGTAGCGCCGGAAACCGCCACAAAAAATCCACAGCAGTGGAAAGCGCTTCATGAAGTATTCCCGGAAGACAAAGTGGAATGGGTCGTTCTGGACAGCCATGAAACGCTGAAGAAGATGGAAAAGAACGCGAAAGCAGTGATCCGCACCGGGGAAATTACTCCTTACTCCAATGTGGTGCTGGAATCGGGTGTTATATTTTAACCGGTGATCGAAGGAAGGAAAGACTAAGATGGAAATCGACCTGAAAGGAATATGCAAGTCCTTCGGTACGAACCAGGTACTGTGCGGGGTCAATCTGCATCTCCGTTCTGGGGAAGTCCAGGCGCTGATGGGAGAAAACGGCGCCGGCAAGTCCACGCTCATGAATATCCTGACCGGTATTCATAAAGCGGACGACGGCACCATAGAGGTAGATGGGAAGCCCATGGTTTTCCGCAACAACAAAGACGCGGAAGAACACGGCATCGCTTTCATCCACCAGGAAATGAATATCTGGCCGAATTTGTCCGTGCTGGAAAACCTCTTTCCCACGAAACAGCCAAAGACGAGATTCGGATTCATTGACTTTGACAAAATGAAAAAAATCGCTGAGGCCAAGTGCAAAGAGATCGGCATCGAGCTGCCTCTGGACGCTCTGGCGGGAGACTGCTCCATCGGCCAGCAGCAGATGGTGGAAATCACGAGAAGCCTCCTTTTGGACGCGAAAGTGGTCATCATGGATGAACCGACAGCGGCTCTCACTGAAAGAGAGACGGAATGTCTCTTCGACGTGATGCGCCGGCTCAAAGCCAAAGGCGTTTCCATCATTTATATTTCCCACCGTATGGAAGAAGTTTTTGGAAACTGCGATACCATCACGGTCATGCGCGACGGCAAGACCATCAGTTCCAAACCCACCGCGGAAACCACCATGGCCCAGATCGTGAAGGACATGGTAGGCCGGGAAATTTCCGAATACTATCCGGTCCGCACCATCACGCCGGGCGAGGAAGTATTCCGCGTGGAAGGCTTCACACAGCCCGGTGTCTTTGAGGATGTATCCTTCTCTGTGAAGAAAGGGGAAATTTTCGGCGTTGCCGGCCTCATGGGGGCAGGACGCACGGAAATCATGCGCGCCATTTTCGGCGTGGATCCCCACAAGAGCGGCAAGCTCTTCCTCCACGGCAAGGAAATTCACATTCAAAATCCGCTGGACGCCATCAAAGAAGGCTTCGGATTTATTACAGAAAACAGAAAAACAGAGGGTCTCATTCTCGATTTCTCCATTTTGAGAAATATTGCTCTTCCCAGCGAAGGGGATCTGGCCCGTTGTGAGTGCATCAACGACAAGAAAGAATTTGCTTTCTGCAAGGAACTGTCGGATAAATTAGGGGTCAAAACCACGGATATCCATCTGGCGGCAGGTACCCTTTCCGGCGGCAACCAGCAGAAAGTGGTCATCGCCAAGTGGATCGGCATGCATCCGTCCCTGCTCATCCTCGATGAACCGACCCGCGGTATCGACGTAGGGGCGAAGAAAGATATTTACGATCTCATGAACCAGCTCACCGAGCAGGGCGTTTCCATCATTATGGTTTCGTCAGACCTGCCGGAAGTGCTCGGCATGAGCGACCGCATCATGGTGGTCCATGAAGGCCGCATCGCGGGAATCCTGGACAGAAAAGACGCTGACCAGGAAAGGATTATTACACTCGCAACAGGAGGAGAGTAAGACAAATGGATTTGGCAAAGGCAAAAAATATATTGAGGGAAATGGGCCCGCTTATCGGCCTCATCCTTCTCTTTGTGGTCATTGCCGTATTGAATGACCGGTTCATATCGCCGACAAACCTGAGCAACCTGCTCCGCCAGGTCTCCATCAACGCGCTCATTTCCTTCGGCATGACCTTCGTCATTTTGACCGGAGGCATTGACCTTTCCGTAGGGAGTCTTCTGGCGCTCTCCAGCGCCATGCTGGCAAGCATGATCAAGAGCGGCGTCAATCCGGAGCTTTCCATTATTTTCGCGGCGCTCATCGGCCTTGGCCTGGGGCTTCTGAACGGCATCATCGTCGCTTACGGCAAGGTGGCGCCTTTCATCGCGACCCTGGCGACCATGACTATCTACCGCGGCGCGACCCTCGTTTATACCAACGGGAACCCGATCAGCGGGCTTTCTGATGAACCTTTCTTCATCGCCCTCGGCCGGGGAGACCTGGCAGGCGTTCCTGTGCCGGCGATCATTATGCTCATCGCCTTCCTCATTCTCTTCTTCGTTCTCCGCAAAACCCCTCTCGGACGCCAGACCTACGCTGTCGGCGGCAATGAGAAGGTATCCTATATCGCGGGCATCAAGATCAACCGCGTAAAAATCGTGGCCTATGCCCTGACTGGGCTCCTCTGCGCTCTGGCGGGGGCAATTCTCACATCCCGCCTGAATTCCGCCCAGCCTACAGCCGGCACCGGCTATGAACTGGACGCCATCGCGGCCGTTGTTCTCGGCGGGACCAGCCTGGCCGGCGGCAAGGGCCGCATTACAGGGACCCTGATCGGCGCGCTCATTATCGGCACGCTCAACAATGGGCTCAATATTCTCAATGTTTCCAGCTTTTACCAGCAAGTTGTCAAAGGGATTGTCATTCTGCTCGCTGTTATTATGGATCGCAAGAAATAATAAGGAGGTTGTTTCACTTGTTGAAAAAATTAGTACTCGCATGCATGCTTGGCGCGGCTGTCATCGGTGTGGCAGGCTGCGGTTCCTCGGATAAGAAGGACGCAGGCGCTGCCGCTTCCGGCGCAAAGAAAGTCACCATCGGCTTCGCTGTTTCTACCCAGAACAATCCGTTCTTCGTCACCATGGCCAAGAGCGTGGAAGAACAGGCTAAGAAAGCCAATGTAGACGTCAAGATCGTCGATGCCCAGAACGATCCGGCCAAGCAGTCCAACGATGTGACTGACCTGATCGAATCCAAGGTAGACGTACTCATTATTAACCCGGTCGATTCCGCGGCGATTTCCAATTCCGTCATCGCAGCCAACCAGGCGAAGATTCCGGTCATTACCGTGGACCGTTCTTCTGATAAAGGCGAAGTCACCACCCATATCGCTTCCAACAACGTCAAAGGCGGCGAAATGGCAGCGGACTACATCGTGAAGAAACTCGGCGAAGCCGCTCCGGTTCTCGAACTGGAAGGCATCCCCGGCGCGTCTGCGACCCGTGAACGGGGCGAAGGCTTCCACAAGCTGGCTGACCAGAAACTGAAAGTGCTGGCCAAGCAGTCCGCGAACTTTGACCGCACTCAGGGCCTGACAGTTGCGGAAAATATGCTCCAGGCAAATCCTGACGCGAAAGCCATCTTCGCGCACAATGATGAAATGGCTCTCGGCGCGATCGGCGCGGCAAAGAGCGCCGGCGCGAAGCTTCTCATTGTAGGCTTCGACGGCACTGCCGACGGCCTGAAAGCCATCCAGGACGGCGATATGGCAGCGACCATCGCGCAGCAGCCGGATAAGATGGGCGAAATGGCTGTAGATACAGCGCTGAAGATCACCAAAGGCGAAAAAGTAGAAAAGAGCATCGCCGTTGATCTGAAACTGGTAGAAAAACAGTAATTCATTCCATAGACAAACCTGACAACTTGATACTGACCGCATTGCGGTGATCCCCTGCTTTCCCGGCAGGGGATTTTTGATGCGAAAAAAGTGCCCCTTTTGAGGGCGCCGTTTCCATAGGGCTTTATTTTCCGATCTCACTGGTGCAGTGGGGGCAGCGTACCGCGTCATCGGCGATGGGCTCCCGGCAGTACGGACAGAGCCGCGCCGCCTTGGCCGGTGTTTTCGGAAAGAACCGGTTGATCTGTTTCAGCACAGCGAAGATCACCGCAGCAATGATGAGAAAATCAATGACAGAATTGAGGAAGACGCCGTAAGCGATGACAGGGACATTCGCCTCCTGCGCTTCTGCCAGCGTCTGCACCGGGAGATTGCCCAGATTGATGAAAAGATTGCTGAAGTCAATGCCGCCCATGAGAAGTCCCAGGGGAGGCATGATGATATTGGAAACGAGGGAACTCACAATCTTGCTGAAAGCAGCGCCGATCACAACGCCTACAGCCATGTCCGCTACATTGCCCCGGAGAGCAAATTCTTTAAATTCCTTGAGAAGTCCCATGGTACTCACCTGTCCTTTGTAAATTTGTATTATCTTACCATGGATGGAAAGACGGGACAAGAAGGGGAGGCACCGTGGGAAGCGGATGGTGCGTCATAAGAGAGGGGCGCAGAGCGGTGGTGCCGCCTTCGGCGGGATTTTTATTGGGCCGGGGCGCAGTGACCAAAAATTAGTAAGGCAGCGCTCAATAAAGACATAAAAATGTCGTTATTCCTCTTTCGTCCAGATTCTCCCGCCTGCTCTGCTTCGTCCTGTACCCGCGGCGGAGCCGCATATAAAAAGTTTTTCCTATTTCCTCTCCAGACTTCAGACCCCGTTCCCATGAGGCACCGACTGGCCTTAGACCCCAGACCTTAGACCTTTGACCCCGCTCCTATGATGCACTGCCGGTTCCCATGCTGTATTTCTCTCTTGCGGCGGCCCATGAAGAAAGATATAATAAATGGTATACAAGTATGAGTTTCAGTCATCGGGAGGGTGAGCTATATGAAAAATCAATTTTTCCCCAGTTATACCATTGGGGCTGACGCGTATAACGCGGTTCCTGAGATTTGCCTTGACTTCGGCAAGACCGCTGTGATTATCGGCGGCGAGAAGTCCAGAAAGGCTGCGGAAGGAAGCATCCGGGAAGCGGCGAAAGGGCTTACCATCCTTGGTTCCTTCCAGTACGGCGATGACTGCACCTTTGAAAATGCAGAAGCGCTCACGAAGATTCCGGAAGTGGCGGAAGCGGATATGATTTTTGCGGTCGGCGGCGGCCGCGCGGTAGATACGGCAAAAATTACCGCGGAGATGCTGAATAAGCCGGTCTTTACCTTCCCCACACTGGCATCGAACTGCGCGCCGGTGACGGCAGTGTGCGCTGTGTACCATCCGGATCACAGCTTCAACCAGGTGTGGTACCGGAAGCGTCCGCCCTATCATTCTTTCATTAACACAGACGTGATCATTCATGGGCCGCGGGATTATTTCTGGGCCGGCATCGGCGATGCCCTTTCGAAACAGTATGAAGTGCTTTTCTCCGCCGCCGGCGACAAGGAAAGGGATTTCTCCCATTCTCTTGGCGTGCAGATCGCCGGAAACTGCTCTGATGAACTCTTGAAGTACGGCGAATCGGCGCTCCGTGATTTTGACGCCAAGACCATTACCGACGCCTTCGAGCGGGTGGTGCAGCTCATTATCTGCCAGACCGGCGTCGCGTCGAACTGCCTCTCTTCCGATTACAATTCCAGTCTGGGCCATGCCATTTACAACGGCCATACGGAAATTCCCCACGACAAGAAATACCTCCACGGCGCGGTGGTGGTCTACGGCATCCTGGTGCTCCTCACCATGGACCATCAGATCGCGGCGAGAGACGCGCTGTACCAGTTCTGCGTCCACACCAAGCTCCCGCACAAGCTCGCTGATATTGGGGAGTCCCTGGAGGACGTGGACAATCTGGCAGCCCGGGCAGAGAATAAGCCGGACCTGGTGAAAGTGCCTTACAAGGTCACGAAAGAGAAGATTAAAGCAGCCATCCTTGACCTGGAAAGACTGAGCCAGTAAAAAGAGAGCGCTGCTTTGGCGGCAGACCCTGATTGTATCGCAAATGAAAAGAAGCCATCCTTTCGCGGGATGACTTCTTTTTTGCATTACGCCTCAGCGGCGTCTACGATTTTTTTCGCGTAAGCCCGATCAATGAGGCGGAATCCCCTTTCCGTCTCCCCGGCGAGAACGGCGCCGTAGATTTCGGTGAGGTCCTGGATCCTTTCCGCTGTGAGCTTGTCTGTCCCCATGGCATAGCCTTTTCCTTTGATTTCCATGGGAAGAGAAATCAAAGGGACCGGTCCGTCGTGGAAGACAGGCATTCCCATGACAGAACCTGCAGGGAGAGCCGGGCGAATTTTCCGGTAGAGCAGGTATTCCGCGATGGCGATGATCCGGTCATCGATGGAAGACTCGAGCTGCCGTACTTTATCTGCCAGGTCCTCGCTGTCCCGGACGACGCGGAGCGTGATCCCTGCCATTGAGGCTGCATCCACAGGCGGATGCGGGACAGATCCTTCCGGCTCAAGGGAAATCATGAAATGGCGGGCACTGTCCCGGTAGAGCATATTCATAAGGAAATCCGCGGTCTCTCCGCAGCGGGCGCAGCGGATGGTGAAGTAGGTCCCGTCTTTGATCTGCGCCGCTTCCTCCGGATGGAGGGCAGCGTCAAAAAACATGGGCCTTGCGATCAGTTCCGATTGGCCGCATGCCGGACAGGTCCAGGAAAAAGCACTTACTTGTTTCATTCGTATCCCCCCAAAAAAGAAAAGCGCCGGGGATGGATGAGAAGTACATTTTCCCATGCATCCCCGGTGCGCCGGTACACCGGTGAGGACAGATATCCTCACTTGTATTGCTTCTACCTATTATGGGGAAAGGGCCGCTCCTTGTCAATGCGTATAGATGAAATCTATTGTACTCTAAGATGCAGGTTATGGCCTGGGGAAGAGGCGGCGCTTTCTGCATATAGCTTGCGGCTATGACGCCTATATTATTCGACGGAGATCCCATACCGGACTTTGAAAAATTACCAATAAGAGTCAATGCAATAAGATACGAAAATATGGGAGGTTTCGCGGGATTATGATAGAAAAGGAAGAGCGATTTTTTTCAAAAAATGAAGGGGCCTGGGCGGCAGGTCCCCTGGCGGGGTCATTGACGGCGCATCCCGCCAATGGTAGGATAGCGGCATACCGAAAGTTCATCACTGCATAACGAAGTGCGTCAGTCCTTTTTATAGGGACTGGCGCTTTTTTGTTAACCGCGGTGATCGTGAAAGAGGAAGCTTTTCCGCATAGGGGAGATTCCTTGAATGGGGGGATGCACATGAAGTTTAGCCGAAAGGTCGCTTTGGCCGCTCTTGCTCTGGCAGGCGCTCTGGTGATCACCGGCTGCGGGACAAACACAGGGAAATCGGGAAGCGAGTCCAAGCTCATCATGGTTGGGGCCAATCTGGAAATGACCGGGCAGAATGCTTCTTTCGGCACATCATCTCTGAATGGGATCCATATGGCCGTGGAAGAGGCGAATATCCAGGGCGGGGTCCTGGGAAAGAAAGTCCAGGTCATCGGCGTGGATAACCGCAGTGAAGTGGCCGGGTCCACAGACGCGCTGGCCAAGCTGGTAGAAAATGATGTGAGCGCTGTCATTGGGCCGGATACGAGCTCCAATGTGATTGCTCTCGCATCGCTGGCCGCGTCAGACAAAGTACCGCTCATTACACCGAGCGGCACCAATCCGGCGATTACAGTGGATCCGAAAACAGGCAAGACCAGGGACTATCTTTTCCGGGCATGCTTCACCGATCCTTACCAGGGCCGGGTCATGGCGGATTTCGCCGCGGACCGTCTGAAAGTGAAAAAGGCGGCGGTCCTGGTGGATAATTCCAGCGACTACTCAAAAGGGCTGGCGGAATTTTTCCAGAAGGGCTTTGCCGACAAGGGCGGCGCCATCACCGCTACCGAAGCGTACATGGCGAAAGACGTGGATTTCAAGCCGGTACTGACCAAGATCATGGGGCAGAATCCGGATATGATTTTCGTTCCCGGTTACTACCAGGAAGTGGGACTCATCATCCGCCAGGCCCGGGCCATGGGCATTGAGGTGCCGATCCTCGGCGGTGACGGATGGGACAGCGACAAACTCATTGAGATCGCTGGTCCGGAAAATCTGACCCACACCTATTTCTGCAACCATTATTCCCAGGAAGACCAGAATCCGAAACTCCAGGAGTTCATCAAAAAGTATGAAGCCCGGTATGGATACAAACCGGATTCCTTCGCGGTCACCGCTTATGACGCGGCATCTCTCGTATTGGAAGCGATGAAGAAAACCGGATCGGCCAAGCGGGAAGATGTGGCGAAAGGGCTCACGGAAATTTCCGATTTTGACGGCATCAGCGGCCGCATCACCATTGACAGCAAACACAATACCGTATCGTCAGGCATCATTATGAGCTTCGACGGCGGGAAGCGGACCTTCGTAGAACGGATTGATCCGGAATAAGGGCTGAAGAGAAGTCCTCAATCAGGACAGCGCGGAAAGCGCAGCGTATTTGGGAAGTATAGCAGTCATCAAGATTCCTGAAAAGGGGGACTTACTATGAAAACAATGACAAAGAAAATTCTCGGCGTATCCATTGCGGCATTCATGGCAGCAGGCGCGGTGGCAGGTCTGACCGGCTGCGGCGGCAGCGGAAGCAAAGGCGGCGGCGACACCATCAAGATCGGCACCGATCTGGAAATGACCGGCAACCAGGCAGCGTACGGCATCGACGCTGTCCAGGGCGCGCAGGTCGCGGTAGAAGAAATTAACAAGAACGGCGGCGTCCTTGGAAAGAAACTGGAACTGGTCTCTCTGGACAACAAGTCCGAACCGTCTGAAGCTGCATCGGCCGCACAGAAACTGGTCGATGAAGGGGTTGTCGCTGTGGTTGCTCCGAATATGAGCTCCAACGCGCTCGCCGCGGTACCGATCCTGGACGGCGCGAAGATCCCCAGCATTTCCCCTGGCGCGACGAACCCGAAGGTCACCGTCAATGAAAAGACCGGCAAAGTATATCCCTATTCCTTCCGGGCATGCTTCATCGATCCTTACCAGGGCCAGGTAATGGCATCCTTCGTGACGGAAAAACTGAAGGCAAAGAAAGTAGCCATCCTCATCGATAACTCTTCGGACTACGCGAAAGGCCTGGCGAAATTCTTTGAAGATTCCTTCACCAAGGCAGGCGGCCAGATCGTAGGCACAGAAGCGTACCTCCAGAAGGATACCGATTTCAATGCGACCCTCACCAAGATCAAAGCGATGAATCCGGACTTCATTTACGTACCGGGCTACTACCAGGAAATCGGCCTCATCGTGAAGCAGGCCCGCGATATGGGCATTGACGTACCCTTCGGCGGCGGCGACGGCTGGGATTCCCCGACCCTCGTGAAGATCGCCGGCGCGGACAACCTGGTGAATACGTACTATTCGAACCACTACGCCGTACAGAAGGACAATAAGAAACTGATGGCCTTCATTGACGCGTACAAAGCGAAATTCAATACGGAACCGGCCCAGTTCGGCGCCCTCACCTATGATACGGTATACCTCATCGCCCAGGCGATCAAAGACGCAGGCGCAGCCGATCCGCAGAAGATCACCGACGCGCTGGGCAAGCTGAAATCCTTCGAAGGCGTCACCGGGCAGATGAGCTTCACCCCGACCCACGACGCGAAGAAGGCAGCCTTCATTTTGACTTACAAAGACGGCAAGCCTGTCTTCCAGGATAAGGTGAACGCCAACTAAGGCATAATACCCTTCGCTGGGCACGGCGCAGGGAGGGACGTCCCTTCTTTTCCGGAGGGCATCCTTTCATTCAGGGAGAGATCCCTTTATATGGATGGGCAGCTGCCCATTCCCCTGCAGGTTTTGAAGAAAAGACAGGCTTTCCCACAGAGGCTGAGCGGATCTTCTTCTAAAACAGGCGGAGGAATGGGCAGCGGCGCACAGTGATTCAAACTACAGGGGGGTGCAGTCATTGGACAGCGGCATTCTGACCCAATTTTTCCAACAGATCATTAACGGCGTATCGCTGGGCAGCATTTACGCGCTGATTGCCCTGGGCTATACCATGGTATACGGCATTATGCGCCTCATCAATTTCGCCCACGGCGATATTTACATGCTCGGCGCCTATGTAGGGTTCTTCGTTACGACCCAGCTGAAGCTCGGATTCTTCCCAGCGCTCATTTCGGCGATGGTTATCATCGGCGTGCTCGGCGTGATTGTTGAAAAATTGGCATACAAGCCTTTGCGGCACAGTTCTAAAATTTCCATTTTGATCACCGCCATCGGTGTATCACTTCTCATTGAATACGGGACGATGTACTTTTTGTCCCCGCAGCCCCGGACATTCCCGCCGGTGCTGCCCGATACGGTCTTCCATCTGGGAAGCGTCATCATTTCTTTCCAGCAGTTGGTCATCCTCGTTTCCACGGTGGTGCTCATGCTTCTCCTCTGGTACATCGTGCAGTATACGAAGATGGGCAAAGCCATGCGGGCTGTGTCCTATGATACAGACGCGGCTCTTCTCATGGGGATCAATGTAGACCATGTGATTTCCTTTACCTTCGCCCTTGGCTCGAGCCTGGCCGGCGCGGCCGGCGTGCTTGTGGGGATTTACTACAATACCATCGATCCCCTCATGGGCATCATGCCGGGCCTCAAAGCATTCATCGCCGCCGTTCTCGGCGGGATCGGCATCATCCCCGGCGCGATGATGGGCGGCATCATTCTCGGCGTGGTGGAAGCGCTCGTGTCGGGCTTCCTGTCCTCCACCTTCCGTGACGCCGCCGCTTTCGGCATACTCATCATTATTCTTCTCATCAAGCCGACAGGGCTCCTTGGGAAAAACGAAACAGAGAAGGTGTAAGCCATGAACGTAATGAAAACACTCCGCAGGTACGATCTGGCCCTTCTCATCGCGTCGGTCCTGGTCTATGTGGTCCTTGACTTTTTAATCGATGAGCGGATTATTTCTTCCTTCTGGCGGCTCCAGATCATCCTTATCTGCATCAATATTATTCTCGCGGCGAGCTTGAACCTGATTAACGGCATCACCGGCCAGTTCTCTCTGGGCCATGCCGGCTTTATGGCGATCGGCGCTTACGTGTCGGCGGTCATGACCATGTGGTACGATGCGCCGTTCGCGCTTGCTCTCTTCGCCGGCGGTCTGGCAGCGGCAGTGATCGGCATCCTCATCGGGATCCCGACGCTCCGCCTCGACGGGGACTATCTGGCCATCGCCACCCTCGGCATGGGGGAAATCATCCGCATCTGCATTCTCAATATTCCTGCTATCGGCGGCGCTTCCGGCATGACCGGCATTCCCCGGCAGACCACTTTCACCTGGGTTTTCTGGGGCATGATTCTGGCGCTCTTTGTGCTGAAGAACCTGGTCAATTCCACCTACGGACGGAGCTGCATTTCCGTCCGTGAAAATGCCATTGCTGCTACCGCCATGGGCATCAATACCACTTTCGCCAAGGTCCTTGCCTTCGCAGTGGGCGCTCTCTTCGCAGGCCTGGCAGGCGGTCTCTTCTCCCATTACTTTTCCATCGCCCATCCGTCGTCCTTTACCTTCCTCAATTCCTTCAACTACCTCACCATGGTGGTGCTCGGAGGCCTCGGATCCATGACCGGGTCCATCGTAGGGGCGACACTCCTCACCTTCATTACAGCGGCGCTCGCAGATTATCCGGAAATCCGCATGATCATTTACGCGCTCTGCCTCATTTTCCTCATGATCTTCCGTCCGCAAGGCGTCTTCGGCAACCAGGAAGGATCGGCGCTTCTTACGCGCATCATGAAATGGCGGAAAGGAGGTGCGGCTGATGGAAACGCTGCTCAAAACCACTGATCTCTCCAAGTCCTTCGGCGGGATCAAGGCGGTCCAGAAATTTGAGATCCATATCGACAAAGGCGAAGTGATCGGCCTCATCGGCCCGAACGGCGCTGGGAAAACCACGGCGTTCAACCTTTTGACCGGCGTGTACAAGCCCACCACCGGGGAAATCCTTTTCGAAGGAAAGGACATCTCCGGGAAGAAGCCCTACCAGATCACCGCCCTCGGCATTGCCCGCACCTTCCAGAATATCCGTCTTTTCGGAGAACTGTCGGTGCTGGAAAACGTGAAGATCGCCTTCACGCTTCATTCGAAATATTCCCTGCCGGAAGCGATTCTCCGGATCGGCCGCTATGGGAAAGAAGAACAGGCCATCGACGACAAGGCGAGAGAACTTCTCGCCGCGTTCAAACTGGATCATCTCGCCGATGAACAGGCGAAGAATCTTCCTTACGGCCAGCAGCGGCGCCTGGAAATCGCCCGGGCCCTTGCCACCAGGCCGAAGCTCCTCCTGCTGGACGAACCGGCAGCAGGGATGAACCCGCAGGAAACAAAGGAACTCACCGATATGATCCGGTGGATCCGGGATGAATTCCATCTGACCATTCTCCTCATCGAGCATGATATGGCCCTCGTCATGAAGATCTGCGAGCGCATCTACGTCCTCGATTATGGGAAGATCCTCGCCCAGGGCGTGCCGGAAGAAATCAAGCACAATCCGGCCGTCATCAAGGCGTACCTGGGAACGGAGGGATAATATGGCTTTACTGGAACTCAATAATGTACATGTCTACTACGGCGCCATTCACGCTTTGAAGGGCATTTCCATGAAAGTGGAAAAAGGGCAGATCGTAGCCCTGATCGGCGCCAACGGCGCGGGGAAAACCACCACGCTCCGCACCATTTCCGGCCTGCTTCGTCCAAGAGACGGCTCCATCACCTATGACGGAAAGCCGCTCCACACGATGAAGGCCCAGGCCATCGTGAAGGCCGGCGTATCCCAGGTCCCGGAAGGGCGGCGCATCTTCGCGCCCCTGACGGTCATGGAAAACCTTGAGCTCGGCGCGTTCCTCCGGAATGACAAAGACGGCATCAAGGCGGATATGGAAGAAATTTTCAAATCCTTCCCCCGTCTGAAGGAACGGACTTTCCAGCGGGCAGGGACACTCTCCGGCGGCGAACAACAGATGCTCGCCATGGGGCGGGCCCTCATGAGCCGGCCGAAAGTGCTTCTCCTGGACGAACCGTCCATGGGGCTTTCCCCAATTTTCGTGCAGGAAATTTTCCATATTATCCAGAAAATTAACCAGCAGGGGACGACAGTGCTCCTGGTGGAGCAGAACGCCCGCATGGCGCTCTCCATCGCGGACTACGCGTATGTGCTGGAAACGGGCACCATTTCTCTTGAAGGGCCCGGCCAGGAACTGGCCGCTTCGGAAGAAGTACAGAAAGCCTACCTCGGCGGCTGACGGCTGGATATCACAGGAGCATTATCTCAAAGGGGATAATGCTTTTTTGATGGGACGGACAAGGCTGTACCATCTTTTATGAGAAATTTTCAAATATTTTCCTTGCTTAATATAGACTGAATCATGAGCAACAGGTATAATAAAGAAAATCAATATGGCAGCGGGAATCGGCAGATTTTCCGTGCCTGTACAAATGCATAGATCGCGGGGCAGAGCTCCGCAGACGTCCGCAAAGAGGCGGAAAGAGACCGGCGGGATGGGCCATCCCTGCTTTTTCGCGCGGAAATGGCGGACCAGTGCATCATTAGGAGGAAACAGATTGGAAACAAAGCGTGATTTTATCTGGAAGATGGGCGGACAGCAGGGCCAGGGCGTCGAATCGTGCGGCGAAATCCTGGGCCGGGTGCTCGCGCAGGAAGGATACTCTCTTTTCAGCCAGCGTCTCTTCGCGTCCCGAATCAAAGGCGGTCATACCACAATCGCCCTGCGCATTGCTGCCAAACCAGTGGCCACCATCGGAGAGCGGGTGGACTGCCTGGTGGCGCTCGATCAGGAAACCATTGACAAGCATTTCGCCGAAGTCCGGGAAGGCGGCGTCATTCTGGCAGACGCAGCATTCCGTCCGAAAGTGGAGGCCCATACAGGCCGCATATTCCTGGCTCTGCCCATTACGGAAATCGCCAAGGCCCACGGCTCCATGCAGATGAAGAATATCGCCGCCCTCGGCATGTCTGCAGGGCTCCTGGGCTTTCCGAAGGATCCTTTTTACCAGTTCATCGCAGACCGGTTCGGCAAAAAAGGCGCGGAAGTGGTAGAAGAAAATAAAGCAGTCTTCGCGGAAGGTTACGATAAAGCGAGGGAAGCGCTCCAGGGGGCCGATACGATCGGGAAACTGGCGGCGCCGGAAAAACGGGAGCAGCTCTATCTTCTCGGCAATGAAGCAGCCGCCCTTGGCGCGATCGCCGCAGGGAGCCGTTTCATGGCGTCCTACCCGATTACGCCGGCTACGGAAATCATGGAATACATGATCAAAGTGCTCCACCAGACGAAGGGTACAGTGGTGCAGACGGAAGACGAGCTTTCGTCAGTGATGATGGCCATGGGCGCCGGCTATGCAGGCACACGTGCTTTCACCGCTACCAGCGGCCCCGGGCTCTCCCTCATGGCAGAAGCGATCTCCATGGCGGTGATGGCGGAAATTCCAGTGGTCATCATTGACGTGATGCGCGCCGGCCCCTCCACAGGGATGGCCACCAAGGTCGAGCAGAGCGATATCCGCTACGCTGTCGGCGCAGGCCACGGAGACGCGGAAAAAATCGTCCTCGCTGCGGCGAGCATTGAAGACTGCTTCTACATCACCCAGGAAGCGTTCAACCTGGCGGAAGAATTCCAGACGCCGGTGATTCTCCTGTCGGATCTCCAGTTCGGCATGTGCAAACAGTCCGTGCCGGTCCTTGACCCGCACCGGATTCCCATCCGCCGGGGCAAGCTCCTCCGGGAAGGGCTGCCGGACCTCCCGAAGGGCGTCTATTTCGACCGTTTCGCAGACAGCGAAGACGGCATTTCCCCAAGAACCATTCCCGGCACTAAAAACGGCATGTTCCTTTCCACGGGCCTGGAGCACAATACCTACGGCAAGCCTGCGGAAGGCCCGGCGGACCGGGTGATGGAAATAGAAAAGCGTCATAGAAAATTCGCCGCCGTATCCAAAGCGATCCAGCCTTTCACATTGTCCCATGAAGAGACCGACACCGATCTCCTCCTCATCGGCATCGCCTCCACCAACGGCGCCATCGAGGAAGCGGAAGCGGAACTGGCCGCCGGCGGCGCGAAGGTGAACCACCTCCATCTGCGGCTCCTCTCACCGTTCCCGGCAGAGGAACTCCGTCCTTACATCGAAGGGGCGAAAAAAGTGCTCATTGTGGAAGAAAACCTCACCGCCCAGCTGCGGGAACTCTTTGCCATCCATTTTGACTGCCATGACAAGCTGCTGTCACTCCTGCGGTATGACGGCACGCCCTTCACGGCATCAGCGATTGTGGAAAAAGCAAAGGAGGTTCTCTGAGAATGGCTTCACCGAGAGATTATAAAAATAAAATTATTCCGAACTGGTGCCCTGGATGCGGCGACTACGGCATTCAGAACGCCATCGCCGCGGTGTGCGCGAAAAAAGGATGGCCTTTTGAGTCGATCGCCCTCATTTCCGGCATCGGCTGCTCTTCCCGCATCGGCGGCTATCATTACTGCTACGGCGCCCACACCACCCATGGCCGGTCCCTGCCCTTCGCCCAGGGCATCAAGTGCGCCAACGAAGGGCTTCACACCATCGTCTGCTCCGGCGACGGCGATTCCTACGCCATCGGCCTGGGACACGCCATGCACGCCATGAAGCGGAATATGGACCTGACTTACCTCGTTTTCGACAACCAGGTGTACGGCCTTACCAAGGGCCAGACCAGCCCGGCGTCGAGCAAGGGCTTCGTCACGAAAACCACGCCGGACGGCAATCCGGAGACGCCCCTTGACGCGCTCTCCATGGCGATCGCCGCGGGATGCACTTTTGTGGCCCAGGCTTCCGCGCTGGACGGGCGCCAGCTCATGGACATTATTGAAAAGGCGATCGACCACAAAGGATTTTCCTATGTGAATATTTTCACGCCCTGCGTATCGTTCAATAAATTCAATACCGCCCAGTGGTACATGCAGCACGTGAAGAAAATCAGCGACGTCCGGCCGAATTACAGCCCGGAAAGCAAGGCCCAGGCCTATGGGATTCTCTCAGAATTTGACAGCCTCGTGACCGGCGTCATTTATGAGGAAAAAGGGGTACTCCCCTTCGGGGACATCACGCCGGCAGCAGGACGGATTCTGGCGGATCATGTAGAAAAACCATCGGATGAGCTCTTTGAAGGGCTCATCGCGGAATTCAAGTAAGCGCTTTCCCGGGGCGCTCCATTTCCTACGCGCAAGGGGGGATGAGGAATGGCTTCCGACCGGATGCTGGAATATTACTATGCCATGGGGCAGGACTCTGTCCATTTGGAACGCTACGAAGAGGCGGTCACCTATTTCCGCAAAGCCGCCAATATGGGCGCTTTGGAAGCGGCAGGAGAAATCTGCGTGCTCGCCCAACGTTTTGAGACAGGGAAGGGCGTGCCCCGTGATGAGGAACGGGCCCGGCTCTATTATGAAATCAGCGCCTCTTACGGCGATGTAGACGCGGCGCTCCACCTGGGCCGGCTCTATCTCCGGGGCGTTGCCGGGGGCCGGCCCAATGTGCGGAAAGCGCGGAAATGTTTTGAAGAGGCCAGCGACGGCGGAAGCGGAGAGGCCTCGGAAGCGCTGGGCCGGATGTATGACGAGGGCATGCTGGGCCGGGTCAACCCGGCGCGGGCTTTTGAGAATTACCGCCTTGCTGCGGAGCGGGGCATTCCCTCGGCGATGCTCATGACAGGCATGTTTTATGCCCAGGGGGAAGCGGCGCCGAAAGATCTGGCAGAAGCGGAAATGTGGATACGGAAAGGCCTTGCCGAAGGGGCTGAGGATGGGAAAGAAACCTTGAAGGCCTTTTTGTCCGTTGCCGCCGGAGAATACGCCAGCGGCGCCGCAGGACGGGTGGATGATGACCGCGCGATGGATATGGCCGCCGAAGCAGAAGCCATGGGAAATGACGAAGCGTTCTTGACGCTCGGGGAAACCTACCGCAATCGTGACCGCAGGAAAGGCCATGGTGAGCGGGCTTTCGCCTGCTTTACCAGGGCGGCGCGCCGCGAGATCCCTGCGGCGGAAACGGCCCTCGGCCTCTGCTATGAGTCGGGGATGGGCACGGCGGCGGATATTGGGAAAGCTGTCGCTCTCTACCAGAAAGCGGCGGGAAAAGGAGATGCCTTTGCCATGGCCCGCCTGGGCTATGCCTATGCCATGGGGGAAGGCATAGAGAAAGATGAGCAAAAGGCCATGTCCTGGCTCATCAAAGCGGCCCTCCGGGGAGACGCCGGCGCCATTCATACGCTGAAGGAAGATTACAACTACGAATTGTAAAAGAAAAGAGCAGGAACCAAGGCGTTCCTGCTTTTTTCGTGCCTGCTTTCCGGCGGGGCAGCGCTTATCTGCCCCGTTTCCGCAGATCTTCCTCAATCTCCGCGCTCCAGTCTCCAGAGAGGGGGAGTCCCTCCCGCACGCGGCAGAGGGTTTCTCCGAGAACGGCGAAATTGAGAGCGGTTCCTTCCGCGTCAGGCCGGTACTGGACGCACCGGTCAGGAGCGATGCCCATGGACCGGGCTGCTTCTTCTGTGTCAATGTTGGCGCCGAGGAAAAGAAATTCCCAGTGCCGCTCTTTCGCCTGGCTGATCATGTGCCGTACCTCACGAAGGCTGTACCGGGTGCTGGCGTTTTCCATGCCGTCGGTGGTGATGATGAAGAGGGTATGCCCCGGCACGTCATAAGTCCGGGCATAGCGGTGGACCGTTTCTATATGGCGGATCGCGCCGCCTGCCGCGTCAAGGAGCGCCGTGCACCCGGACGGGCAGTAGTCCTGCGGGGTGAGGGGCGCTATCTGGCGGATGTCCTCCCGGTCATGAATGACATAGCTCCTGTCATTGAAGAAAATGGTCGATACTATGGCGCGCCCGCGCTGCTTTTTCTGTTTTGTCAGCAGGCTGTTGAAGCCGCCGATGGTGTCCGCCGTGAGGGGCTCCATAGAGCCGCTCATGTCGAGAATGAAAACGATTTCTGTGAGATTCCTGTTCATTGCTGCCTCCTGTAAGAAAAGATAATTTTAAAGTATCTTCAGTATAGGGCAGATTTCATTCTCTATGGTCGCATGGGAGGCGACAAATGAAAAGGAAGCACCCTGCGGAAAGGGCGCTTCCTGTTTATGGCCGGCACTGCGGCGCGATGAGCTTCTGGTCACAGGCGAAAAGCACGTCGTCGATTTCAAACACATCATAGCAGCCGCGGCGGACGAAAAATTCCACAATGATGTCGAACCGGCTGGACCGGGAGAGGGAGTACCCTGCTTTGGCGAGAAATTCCCGGAATTCCGGCAGAGGCAGGCGGAGCGCGAGAGCAAGCGCCACCGCGGTCACCTTCGAAGGGCGGTAGTTTCTGTTTGAACGGATCTTGGAGAAAAGTTTCCTGTCAAGATTGGCCCGGTGGTAACATTCCGGATCGGTCATGCCTGCTTCGTCAATTTTCCGGAAGAGCATATGAGAGAAACTTTCGTCCATATGGTTCAATTCGTCCTGGAGATCCGCAGGAAGCGGCGCAGCCCCTTCGGCAGGTTCTGCCATGATGGTACCGAGAATGGCCGCGGCAGCAGGAAGAGGGGAGGCCTCGCCATACCGCGCCATGGAGGCAGCGGCTTCCGCAAGGTAGGGACTCTGCGGGCGGTACCTTTCCTCGGGAGGAAGGACAAGAAAGATCATCAGGTCATGACGGCATAGTTCCTCATAAAAAGTTCTCCGTCCAAGACGGGCCGCTTCTGGAGAGGGACAGCCGGGCATGCCCAGGGGAGACAGAGGAAAGGCAGCGCTCCTGCACTTCTTCCCTGCGCAGAGGGCCAATGCCGCCTGGCAGCAGGAAATAAGGATAGCCGCTTCTTCCGAAGAGCTTTTCTGTCGGGCAGGGAAACCTGCGCGGATCACAAATTTGGCGGGCAGGCCGGCGCTTTTTTGGAGCCTGGCCGATCCGGGCGGCAGAGGCGCCGGCCTGCCAGACCCGATGGCGGCGCTGTCAGAAAAGGTGACTACCGCGTCCGTTTTCATGCGGAGAAGATCGCCCCGGATGATCGTAAAAGGCATAGGACTCCTTTCAACAATGAAATGATGCCGCAGCAAAACAGGTTACGCAGGGAGATGGATCACATAGGACAGATCAGAACGGATCAGGTCCCCGTCAGGATTCTGCGCCGCCGTGAAGGTCCAGTCTTTCACCGCGCCTGCCGCATACTGGCGGAGGGCATTCCATTCCTTTTCTGTATATCCCCATCCTTCAGGCTTTGCGATGTCCGCTTTTCCCTCCTGCCGGCCGGCGCGGTCAATGTGGAACTGGATGGACAGATCCACGCCGCTTGGAATGGAGGCGAGGAACTGAGCCAGATCGTCCGGCATGTCTTTGAGAGACGTTTCTTTTGGAGCGGCAGGTACGGCGACTTTGCTGGACGTAAACCGCACAGGCACCTGGACGGAAGAGGAGATCACTTTCTCTCCCCGCCGGGCCGGGGTAAAACTCCAGCCGGAGACGCTGGTCATGGCGTATTCATCGAGCACCACCGAGCCGGAACTGGCCGCGATGGACGGATCCCGCACATGTCCGTCTTCATCGACAGTAAAAGCGACAACCGATGCCTGGTTGTGCGGAAGAAGGGCCATGGCGGACAGAACGGCTCCGCTCATCGGCGCCATGGGAGTCTTCAATGCCTTCACCGGCACCGCCTCCTCTGCCGCGGCAGGGGTGCCGTCCTTATTGAGGTACACCCCTTCCGCGGGAATTGCCGCATAAGACGAGCCGCCTGCAGCAAGAAGCGCCAAAGTGAGTAAAAAAATTTTCCCTGATTTCATAATGATCCTCCTTGGTGTGTATATGTATATGATGAAATTGATTCGTTTTTTCTATGGGGCGCAGAGCGCAAAGAGCAAAGCGCAGAGATGCGGCGCAGCCGCCTATCAAAAGCCCTTCCTATTTCCTCTTCAGACTCCTGACTTCAGACTCCGCTCCCATGAGGCACCGACTGGCCTCAGACCTCAGACCTCAGACCTCAGACCCCAGACCCCAGACCTCAGACTTCCGTAACAGGCGTCATGACGCGGTACGCCAGCGGCAGCATTTCCCCTATTCCACCAGTACCAGCCCGTAGACCTGGATGTTCTGTACTGGCCCTTTTAAGATATGCGCGGAGAAGCCGGCGTTTCTCGCGAGGGCCATCATGTCGATGCCGCATGCTTCTGCCGCGGGCCGGGCCAGATCGGGATGGACGCAGTGCTTCAAATTGCATGTCTCGCAGAGATAGCACCGCCCCGCTTTGAGGCCGAACGCTTTGTAGTATCCCAGAAGAAAAGCGTTCTTTTCTATAGCGGCCACCAGGCGGGTCATGTCATTGGACATGCGCCGGTTGAAGGTTTCCCAGTGCTTTCCGTCCGTGTCAGGGCGGAAAGGCAGGGTGTACTGCACGAGAAGGGATTCTTTATATTCTCCGAGGAAGTGCTTCATGAAATCCGCGTCCGGCGTGTACGGCGGGCAGCAGAGGGTCATGCCGTAGCTGGGGCAGCCGAACTGGCACTTCATCCGCGTCCAAAGCCCGGTGGGGATGGATGAAACCGGCACCCATACCGCGGCAGACGCGCCGTGCTCCTTTGCTTTTTCTGCCAATTTCTTTTGATCTGCTTCTGTCAAAAAATCTCCCCTTTCATGAAACATACATGGAATTATATGGATTTCTTAAATCATATCACAGAAAGTATGGGAAAGGAATTGAGAAGGCAGGCCTTTCC
>CAUBUJ010000012.1 GCA_958439155.1 uncultured Veillonellaceae bacterium | reverse complement strand
TATAAAAATATTCTTTATTCCATAAAAAGTTCGTCCTGTCTCTCTTCTGACTCCTGTCCTCCGGCTTCAGACTTTCGAAATGCATCAAAAAAGAGAGAACCCGTGAGGATTCTCCCTTTTCTTTTAATCGTAGCGCTGTTCTTTGATGCGCCGGTCCAGATCGCGTTTGGCTGCTTTCGCTGCCATGTCCTGCCGTTTGTCGTAGAGTTTCTTCCCTGTGGCCAGGCCGATTTCCACTTTCACGTGACCCCGTTTGAAGTACATTTTGAGGGGGATCAAGGTGTATCCCTTGGTCTTCAGGATGTTCTCGATCTTCAGAATTTCATGCTTATGGAGAAGGAGCTTTCTCGTACGGAGGGGATCGTGGTTGAAACGGTTTCCCTGTTCATAAGGGCTGATGTGGGCGTTCCACAGGTAGACTTCGTTCCGTTCTACTTTGGCGAAGCTGTCCCGGAGATTCACCTTTCCCGCGCGGATGGATTTCACTTCCGTCCCGGTGAGAGCGATCCCCGCTTCGTAGGTGTCATGGATGAAGTAATTGTGGTAGGCCTGGCGGTTCACCGCCTGAGGCGGCGCGGTTTTTCCTTTTTCTTTCGCCATTACTTTCTGCCTTTCTTTCCGCCTTTGCCCCTGCCTTTTCTCCGTCCGCCGGGCTTCTTCTCTTTCATGAGGCTCTGCCGCATGAGGCTGGTACCGCTGTCCCTGGTGTTTTTGCCTTTCTTATGGGCGTGGGACCGGGAGGCCTGGCTCTTGCGGATGGTCTTTTCCAGATCGAGAGGCGACGTGATTTCCCCGAGGACGAAGTCCACTTCGCTCTTGTCTTTGTCTGCCTTGATGAGGGTGACCCGCACAGGCATGCCGAGGGAGAAGGTCTTCCCCGAGAGGGTTCCTTTGAGGGTCATGGTGTCTTCATTGTAGGCATATTCTTCGTCCATCATATCCACATGGACCAGGCCTTCCACGCCGTTGTCGAGGCCCACGAAGATGCCGAAGCGGGTGACGCCGGTGACCTGTCCGTCGAAGGGTTCTCCTACGAAGGGTTCCATGTATTCGGTCATCTTCATGTCCGTCGTATCCCGTTCGGTTTCCACCGCGGCCTGTTCTGTTTCGGAGCAGTGGGCGCAGGCTTTCTCGAGGAAATCTTTCTGTTTCTCCAGAGCCTTTTCACTGGGTTTCTCGAAGAGGGCCTGCCGGATGAGGCGGTGCACCATGAGGTCCGGGTAACGCCGGATCGGCGAGGTGAAGTGGGTGTAGCATTCAGAAGCGATGCCGAAATGGCCTTCGTTTTCCGTGGAGTAGCACGCCTGCGGGAGAGACCGGAGGGACATCACTTCGATGGCAGCGGCGATGTCTGTGCCTTTCACGCTTTCCAGAAGCTGCTGGATGTCCTTTGGCTTCGGTTCTTCCGGAAGCTGGACTTTCGTGCCGAGGATGCGGGTGAGTTTCTTCAGGGACTCCATCCGGTCCGGATCGGGATTGGCATGGACACGGTACACCGAAGTGTGATGGGTATCCCGGAGGAAACGCGCCACCGCTTCATTGGCGGCGATCATGGCGTCTTCGATCATCTTTTCCGATTCCCCGCGGATGCGCTTCACAATGCGCAGTGGCTTCCCTTCTTCGTCAAGGATGACTTTGTATTCAGGGAATTCAAATTCGATGGCCCCTCTCCGGCTGCGGTCGATGCGGAGCGCTTTCGCGCAGCTCAGGAGATCTTTCAGCATGGGCACGAAAGGCTTCAGATCATCCGGGGCAATGTCCTCATCGAAGGCTTTGTTGATTTCTTCATAATTGCAGCGGCGCCCTACCTTGATCACCGCCGGGGTGATCCGCTCGGTGGTCACTTTCCCTTCCGGGGAGACGTCCATGACGCAGGCCATAGCGTACCGTTCCTCGCCGGCATTGAGGCTGCACAGATCGTTGGACAGCTGGAAGGGCAGCATGGGAATGACCCGGTCTGCCAGGTAGCAGCTGTTGCCCCGGAGGTAGGCTTCGTCGTCAAGGAGCATTCCCGGGCGGACGTAGCGGCTCACGTCGGCGATGTAGACGCCGAGCATGAAGTGGCCGTTTTCTTTCTTTTCGCAGTACACCGCGTCATCCAGATCTTTCGAGTCGGCGCCGTCGATGGTCACCATAGGCACATCCCGGAAATCGGCAGTCCGCTCTTCCACATGAATGTCTCTTGGAAGATTGTCGGCTTCCTTCATGAGGTCATCGGAAAAAACATGGGGCAGGTGGTGCTGGGCGATGATCACGTCGATGTCGATCCCCTTATCCCCTTTATAGCCGATGATTTCCTTCACCCGGCCTTCCGCGGGACTCCACTGGCCGGGCCACTTCGTCACTTCCGCCACGACCCGGGCGCCGGTAGCGGCTCCGCCTTCTTCCCCTAAGGGAATGTTCACGGTCATATTGATTTTTTCATCAATGGGATGGACCACACCGCCGTCAGCGAGCATTTCATAAGTGCCCACCACGGTCTCATTGGCGCGGGCGGTTACTTTCATGATGCGCCCTTCCACGCGGTGGCGGCCGCCCATGCCTTTCAGCACTTTCACGATGACCTTGTCATTATTGACAGCGGTATTGCGGTCGTGCTCGGAAATATACACATCTTCATGTTCTTTGTCGGTGATCAGGAAGCCGAAGCGGGAGCCGTAAGATTTATAAGTTCCTTCCACGGTGGTGCCCGGCGCGTAGACCTGCAGTTCTTTTGTTTCCATAGTTTCTCCTGTGTTCTATCAGGAAATGCCGGAAGGCACTCCCCATTTCTATAAAAAAAAGCCTGCCTGAGCAAGCTCCTTCCTTGTCAAAACGTATTCATATACCTGCCAAGCAGCAGACAGATCAGAACGAAAACCACGCCGAAGCCGACGGTCATCTTGGCAAGCACCGCGTCTTTTCCGCGGGTCCGGCCGCCTAACATGGAGTCTCCGCCGCCGCCCATTCCGGCGCCCATTCCGGCTGTTTTCGGTTCCTGTGAAATGATGACTACAATGAGCAAAATGGCAATGATGCATGCCAGTCCTATCAAGAAAATCTTCACGGTCCATCCTCCTCTGCGCGTCTTCTGCGCATGTCGTCAATATTAGTTATATTATACATGAAAACGCGCCGTCATGGCAAGAGCGTTTTTCCTGTCACCGAAGGCGGGGCGTCTTGCGGGAGAGCGCTTCTTTCGCGAGCCGGTCCGCCATTTCATTATAGGTGACGCCGGTGTGGCTCTTTACTTTCCGGAATTCCACATGGAGGCGGCCCTTGACGCGCGCATAATAATCCCTGAGGGCTTTTGTCCCTTTTTTATTGGCCTGCCACGCGCCGGTGCACCAGTTTTCAATACCGGCATAGTCATAGTAGAGGACCATTCGGGAAATGCCGCGGGAAAGGCAGGTTTCCATGGCGAAGCGGGCGCCTGCGATTTCTCCGGCTACATTCCGCATGACTGCGTTTTCCCTGTCCTCAAAGCATTCACAGAAAGTTTCCATCTTTCCCTTGTAAAGGAAGACCGCGCCGAAAGCGTAGCGCCCGGGCAGAAACGGCGCGTACGACCCGTCCACGTAGACCGTCATTTCTTCCGGGTCCGGCCGGGGCCCCGCGTGAGGGACAGCATGGGGCGCAGGCCGCCGGAGCGGGGCTGCATGCTTTAGCGGTGCTGCTCCCGCCAGGTACGCTTCCGCTTCTTCCTTCGTGTAAAATCCTTTGAAGACCGCTCCGGGCACGCCTTCCACCGCTGCCCTGCAGTCGTCCCAGTTCTGGAAGAGACCGGTGTTCTTCCCTTTTTTCACAGCATACCACGATTTTTTCCGGGCCATTTGTTTCCTGTCCTTTATGCTATACTAATAGAAAATGAATGATTTTCCCTGTTTCTCTTTGACTGACTTCTGTATTATACCGAAAGACAAAAGGACATCCAACATGTTTTTATACCGTCTTTTCCCTGCGCTGTCTGTTCCCAATTACCGCCTCTACTGGATCACCCAGTGGATTGCCCTCATCGGCTTCTGGATCCAGCTCACCGCCCAGCAGTGGCTCGTCTATGAAATGACAGACTCTGCCATTCTTCTCGGACTGCTGTCTACGATGCAGTTCACGCCGAGCCTTCTTTTTTCCCTGCCGCTCGGATTCTGGATCGACCGGCACAGCAAGCGCCGCATTCTGACCGGCACCCAGGGGGCGTACATGATCCAGGCGGCGCTTCTCGCGCTTCTTCTCTGGAGCGGTCACGCCTCGTACGGATGGATTCTCTTTTTTGCCTTCTTCGTGGGCACCATTGACGCCCTCGACATGCCGTCGCGGCTCGCTTTCATTCCCTCCCTCGTAGGGAAAGAGCACCTTCACAGCGCGGTCGCCCTGAATTCGGCCAATTTCAACAGCACCCGCATGTTCGGCCCGCTTCTGGCGGCGTTTCTCCTCTCCTATATTGATTACGGCTCCGTGTTCTTTCTGAACGCGCTCTCCCTCATTCCCATTCTCTGGGCGTACCATACGATGAAGGTGGCGGAACCCGCCCCAGTCATCACGAAAAAAAGCCCGTGGGAAGAAATCAAGGAAGGGATCCTCTACGCGAAAAAGACGCCAGCCATTCTCTCCAGCCTCCTCACCATGGCGGTAGTAAGCGGGATCGTTCTCAATTTCGGCACCTACGGCCCTCTTTTCGCGGACCGGGTTCTTGAGCGGGGGCTCTCCGGCTTTGGTACCATTCTCTTTGCCATCGGCGCAGGGTCGCTCGCAGGAGGGCTCTTCTCTGCGGGAGGAAAGAAAATGACCAGCCGGACCTCCCTCCTCACCTTTGCCGTTTCCTGCGGAGTCCTTCTCATCGCAGTGAGCCGCACCAGCCTCTACATTCCCGCGCTGATCCTTTTCGCCCTCCTCGGCTTTGCGGTGATTCTTTTCCTGGTGAACTGCAATACTTCCATCCAGCTCATCTGCCCGCCGGAATTTTTAGGGCGCACCATGAGCCTCTACACCTTCATGTTTCTTGGAAGCGCCCCTTTCGGCAGCCTTTTCGTGAGCGGACTCATCCAGCTCCTCGGCACTTCCAATGGACTCCTAGCCACCGGACTGATCGAAATCTTTCTCACGGCGCTCATCGGCTGGCATTTCCGCTGGGATGAATGATTCCATCAAAAAAGGAATGTCCTCTCATGGGGCATTCCTTTTTTCGCGCAGTCCTTTCAACGGATCGCTTTCTTCAGGGAGCCGATATAGGCGGCAAGCGCTTCGTCCGCGTCTTTGCCGTGCTTTCCAATAAGGTCCACCACGCCGCTCCCGGTGATGACCCCGTCAGCGGCTTCCGCCATTTCCCGGGCCTGCTCCGGCGTGTGGATGCCGAAGCCCACCGCCACGGGAATATCCGTGACCTTCCGGATCGCTTCCACCCGTTTTTCTATATCATTTTTAAAATCACTCCGCATCCCCGTGACACCCATGGAGGAGACCAGGTACACGAAACCGGTGGCGTCTTTCAGTGTCTTTTCAATGCGGTCACCTGAGGTAGGCGCTGCCAGTTGGATGACGTCCACATGATGGGCGTCCGCGGCGGGACGCACCTCGCCCTGTTCTTCATAGGGAAGGTCCGGGATGATCACGCCGTCCACGCCGATTTCTTCGCAGTCCTTGAAAAATTTCTCCACCCCGTAGGAAAAGACCGGATTGAAATAGGTGAGGAACACGAGCGGAATGGCGCTCACTTTCCGGATGGCCCGGGCTTCTTCCATCGCCTGGGGCAGGTGGATGTGATGGGCAAGGGCCCGCACGTCCGCTTCCATAATGACCGGACCGTCGGCAATGGGATCGGAGAAAGGAACTCCGATTTCGATGAGGTCCGCCCCGGCTTTTTCCATGACCTTGACATAGCGCACGCTGTCTTCGATGGAAGGATCTCCCGCTGTGAGGAAGGCAATCAGTGCTTTCCCATTTTTAAATGCTTCTGCTGTATGACTCATGGTTCCTCCTCAGTCTCTGATATCTTCCCCGCGGTACCGCGCGATGGCCGCGACATCCTTGTCGCCCCGGCCGGAAATGGTAATCATCACAATGTCACTCTTTTTGAATTTTCCTTCTTTCGCCATCTGGATAACCCCTGCCACAGCGTGGGCGCTTTCAATGGCGCAGATGATGCCTTCTTTCCGCGCCAGGTACTCGAAGGCCTGGACCGCTGCCTCATCGGTGATGGGCAGGTACTGGGCGCGGCCGCTCGTATGGAGATAGGCCAGCTCCGGCGACACCCCCGGATAATCGAGGCCGGCGGAAATGGAGTACACTTCCGTAATATTGCCGTCATCGTCCTGGACGAAGAGGGACTTCATGCCGTGGAAGACGCCGGGCCGGCCCTTGGCCATGGTGGCCGCGTGGTACGGCGTGTCGATCCCTTTCCCGGCCGCCTCGCATCCTACGAGAGCGACCGTCTTGTCTTCCACGAAGGGATGGAAGGTGCCGCTCGCGTTCGACCCGCCGCCGACGCAGGCGAAGACATAGTCCGGGAGACGTCCTTCCCGCTTCAGAATTTCTTCCCGTCCTTCCCGGCCGATGCAGCACTGGAAATCACGGACCATTTCCGGGAACGGCGCCGGTCCTACAGCGGAACCGATCAGGTAATGGGTATCGTCGCAGCGGGCGCTCCAGTTCTGCATGGCCGCGTTCACCGCGTCTTTCAGCACGCGGGAGCCGGTCTTGACGGCGTTCACTTTCGCCCCGAGAAGGCGCATGCGGTACACATTGAGAGCCTGCCGCTCTGTATCGATCTCGCCCATGAAGACTTCACATTCCATGCCGAAGAGCGCCGCGATGGTCGCCGCTGCCACGCCGTGCTGGCCTGCGCCGGTCTCGGCAATGAGGCGGGTCTTCCCCATCCGTTTGGCCAGAAGCGCCTGGCCGATGCAGTTATTGATCTTGTGCGCCCCTGTATGGTTCAGGTCTTCCCGCTTCAGGTAAACCTTGACGCCCAGATCTTCGGACATGCGCTTGGCTTCGTAGAGCATGGACGGGCGGCCTGTGTAATTCCGGTTCAGTTCTTCCAGTTCCGCCAGGAAATCCGGATCCTTCTTGTATTTTTCATAAGCCTCCGCTACGCGGTGAATTTCCGCCATCAGTGTTTCCGGCACGTACTGGCCGCCGAACTGGCCGTATCTGTTATCCATGGTTGTATCCCCCTGTACTTGTTCTTTATTGAATATCTCCGCGGAGCCGTGTCAGAAGCGCTCCCGGATTCTCCGCGCGCATCAGCATTTCTCCAATGAGCACTGCGTCGGCACCGGCTTCTTTCATGCGGGCCACCGCCGCTTCCGTCATCATGCCGCTTTCCGCCACATACACCGCGCCTTCCGGAACGAACCGGCGGAGACGCTCTACCGTGGTGAGGTCGATGGTGAAATCTTTCAGATTCCGGTTGTTCACGCCGAGAATCTTCGCGCCTGACCCGGCGGCGCGGCGCAGTTCCTCTTCATCATGGGCCTCCGCGAGGACGGAAAGGCCCAGCGCCTCTGCCCGCTCCCGGTAGTCCAGGAGCTCCCGATCCGAAAGGATCGCCGCGATGAGAAGCACCGCCGAAGCGCCGGAGACCGCTGCTTCCTCGATCTGGCAGGGATCGATGATGAAATCCTTCCGGAGCACCGGCGTCTTCACAGCGGCAGCGATGTCCTGTAAATACGTGATGGACCCTTGGAACCATTTCGGCTCGGTGAGGCAGGAAATGGCGTCAGCCCCGGCTTTTTCATAAGCTTTCGCGATCTCCCTGTAAGGAAAATCTTCGCTGATCACCCCTTTCGACGGAGAGGCTTTCTTCACTTCACAGATGAAGGAAAGCCCCCGCCGGCGGAGCGCCGCTTCGAAAGGAAAGGTCTTCCCCGGCGCGAAGGAGGCTGCCGATTCATGAATCTTGTCATAATAGCCTTCGCTTTTGAGGCGGGCGATCCGCTCCCTGGTATACGCGGCAATGTCGTCCAGAATCATTTGTCCTCCTGGGAAGCTTTCACGAAGGCCTGGAGTTTTTCCATGGCCTTCCCGCTGTCGATGAGCTTCGCCGCAAGGGCGACGCCTTCTGCAATGGAATCGGCCTTGCCGCCGATGTAAAGCGCCGCCCCGGCGTTCAGAAGCACCGCGTTTCTTCTGGTCTCATAGACGCCGTCTTTCTTTCCGGAGAGGACCGCTTTCGTAATGGCCGCGTTTTCTGCGGCATCCCCGCCGACGAGGTCTTCTTTCTTCCCCCTGGTGAGGCCGAAATCTTCCGGCTCGATCGTATAGGTCTTGAAGGCGCCGTTCTCCACTTCACACACCTTCGTCGGAGCGGAAGCGGAAATTTCATCCATGCCGTCATTGCCGTGGAACACAAGGCCGCGGGTCACGCCGAGGCGGGCCAGCACATGGGCGATCGGTTCCACCAGTTTTTCATCATACACGCCGATGCAGTCATGAGTGGCTTTCGCCGGATTGGTGAGGGGCCCGAGAATATTGAAAATGGTGCGGATCCCCAATTCTTTCCGGACGGGACCGACGAAGCGCATCGCCTTGTGGTACAGCTGGGCGAAGAAGAAGCAGATGCCCACCGTATCGAGAAGTTTCACGCATTCCTCCGGGCTCTGCTCAATATTGACGCCCAGCGCTTCGAGGACGTCGGCGGCGCCGCACTTGGACGAGGCCGCCCGGTTTCCGTGCTTGGAGACTTTCACGCCGCCCGCCGCGACGACGATGGCGGAGGTGGTGGAAATATTGAAGGTGTTCGACCCGTCGCCGCCGGTTCCTACGATTTCCAGGAGCTCCCCTTTGTACGGCACAGGCGTCGCGTGGGCCCGCATGCCTTCCGCGGCGCCGGCGATCTCGTCGATGGTTTCCCCTTTCATGGCCATTGCGGTGAGGAACGCTGCTTTCTTCACGTCGCTCACAGTGCCGCTCATAATTTCATTCACTGCGTCTCTCGCCTCTTCCCGGGTGAGATCTTTTTTTGCTGCCAGTAATTGAATCGCTTCTTCCATCATGGTATGGTCCTTCTTTCTTGTCTACTCAAAGTTTCCCTTTTCTTCTGCGACAATTCCTTGCCATCGATGAAGACTGTTCATGTTTCCTCCCCGGGACAGCCAATAAAAAACCGTCCCTGACAATACTGTCAAGGACGGATAGTTCCGCGGTGCCACCTTGCTTCAGGATATGACTCCTGCTCTTTGTCGGAATGCCAACACATTCCCGGCTACTGACGTAAGCCTCACGTCGCAGTATACTGTAGTTTCCCCTGCGCCCTCAGCGGTCCATTTGACGGTCTGCGTTCTGCTGGATTCTCATTATCCCAGCTCCCTGTAAGTGCACGGTCCGTTTTGATCTCCGCTTCAACGGTTTCTTCTGAAATTGTTTGTATTATACTCAGGATCATCCCATCTGTCAATCATTTTTTAGAAAAGGGAGATCCTTATTCGAGGAAAGGTTCTTCTTCCATATGGAGGGCCAGCACTTCCCGCACCACAAAGGGCGGAAATCCCCGGCGCAGGAGAAATCCCGCGGCGCGGCGGTAATTCGACGCCAGCGCCGGCACGATGGCTTTCTTTTTCTGGAAGGCCTGTTCCGCCTTCTCCCGCTCTTCCTCTTCTGTGAGGTGCTCCTCGGCAGAAAGTCCCCGCGCTTTCAGTTTCCTCTGGATATAGGCATCGCCGCAGAGCACATTTCCCCGGTAGTACTGGAAGAGATCCGCCGCAAGCTCCTCGTCATTGAGGTACCGCGCTTCCCGGAGCTTTTCCGCCGCTTCTTCGATCTCCCCCGGTACGTAGCCTTTCCTCCGGAGCTTCACTTTGATCTCCCACTCGCTCTGCGGGCGGTACCGGAGGAGGAAGAGCGCCGCTTCATAGGCAGTGCGGTCACTTGCTTTCTTCATCATTTGCGCCGATGACGCCGTCTTCGAAGACGCCCGGTTCCGCCATCAGTGTATCCCGGATGGTCTTGTCAATTTCAGCGGCCACGTCAGGATGCTCCCGGAGATACTTCTTCGCGTTCTCCCGGCCCTGGGAAATACGCTCCCCTTTGTAGGAATACCAGGCGCCGCTCTTCTGGAGAATGTCCATGCTCGCCGCCATGTCTACGAGAGTCCCTTCTCTCGAAATGCCTTCGCCGTACATCATGTCAAAATCAGCGACCCGGAAAGGGGGGGCCACTTTATTTTTCACCACTTTCGCCCGGGTGCGGTTCCCGATGATTTCCGTGCCGTTTTTGATCTGTTCGCCCCGGCGGATTTCAATGCGGATGGTGGAATAGAATTTGAGGGCCCGCCCGCCGGTGGTGGTTTCCGGATTGCCGAACATGACGCCTACTTTTTCACGGAGCTGGTTGATAAAAATAACCACCGTCCCGGAACGGCTGATCACGCCGGTCAGTTTCCGGAGAGCCTTGCTCATGAGGCGCGCCTGGAGGCCGACGGACGCGTCGGTAATGTCCCCTTCAATTTCCTGTTTCGGCACGAGCGCCGCCACCGAGTCGATGACGATGATGTCCACGGCGCCGCTCCGTACGAGGGACTCACAGATGGACAGGGCCTGCTCGCCGCAGTCCGGCTGGGAAATGAGCAGATTGTGCGTATCCACGCCAAGGTGGTGCGCGTAAATCGGGTCGAGGGCGTGTTCCGCATCGATGAAAGCCGCAACGCCCCCCGCTTTCTGCGCTTCCGCGATGGCATGGAGCGCCAGCGTAGTTTTGCCGGAAGATTCCGGGCCGTAAATTTCAATGACCCGGCCTCTTGGATAGCCCCCTACGCCGACGGCGATATCGAGCGCCAGCGACCCGGTGGGAATCACGCTGATATTCATGCGCTGGCCCATGTCGCCGAGCTTCATAATCGCGCCGGCGCCGAATTCCTTGTCAATCATTTTCATGGCGTTGTCCAGCGCTTTTTTCCGTTCCTCCGGCGTGCTGTTGTTGTTCACTGTCACCATAAGCTGTTTCTTGTCTGCCATAGTTACACCTCCTGCTTCTCTCTCCCGCCGCGGCGGCGGATATATTCTGCTGCGTAAAAAAGGGCTTTCTCCGCGGCGCCGTAGCGCACGCTCTTTCTGGAGCCCAGGAACTGCTCTTTATGGACCTCTGTGCCGGCGGGGCCCGCAATGCCGATATACACAAGACCTGCCGGTTCCCCCCGCTCGCCCCTGCCGGGACCGGCGTAGCCAGTGGTGGAAACGGAAAGATCCGCCCCATAGAGACGGCGGGAGCCTTCCGCCATTTCCGCTGCCGTTTCCTCGCTCACCGCGGTATAGGCTGCAAGCGTCTCCGCCTTTACGGAAAGGACCGCCTCTTTCGCGCTGTTCCAGTAGGTGACGGCGCTCCCTTTGAAATATTCCGAGCTGCCCGGCAGATCGGTCATAAGTTTCCCTATGAGCCCGCCGGTGCAGGACTCCGCCGCAGAGAAGGTGAGATGATGCGCCTCCAGAAGCGCGATCAAATCCCCCCGGGCGCTCTCTTCCAGATTGTACCGCGACACGGGAAGACGCTTTCCAATTTCTTCTGCCATGGGCTCGATGAGGGCCATCGCCTCTTCCCCGCCGGCCGCTTTCGCGGTGAGCCGCACGGCCACATAGCCGGGACGGGCATAGAAGGCGATGGTCGGATTGGTCTGGGCCTGCACCAGATCCATGAGGGCCCCTTCAATTTCCGTTTCCCCTTTTCCTTCCACCGAGAGGACGAGGGACCGGATGACGCCCTGCCTGCCTGTATGGGCTTCCAGCCAGGGCATCATATGGCGGCTTGCCATCATTTTCATTTCATACGGCGGGCCTGGGAGATGGATCAGGATCTTCCCGCCTTTTTCTATGGCGCTGCCGCTGGCAGAACCTGCTTCATTGGCAAGGAGCTCGGCCCCTTCCGCGAACCAGGCCTGCCTTTCCCCTGCTTTTGTATAGGGCCGCTCCCTTTCTTCATAGTACCGGCGGAGCCGCTCTGATTCAGCAGGCACCAGGCGGAAAGGCAGGCCCAGCGCTTCAGCGCCGGCTTTTTTCGTAATGTCCCCCTGGGTCGAACCGAGCCCGCCGGAAGTAATGATAATGTCTGCCCGGGAGAGGGCATGACAGAAAGCTTCCTTCATCCGCGCCGGATTGTCCCCGACGGTAGTCATGTACGCCACGGTGTAGCCGTGTTCATTGAGGAACCGCGCCAGCCACCGGCTGTTTTCATTGGTGATTTCCCCAAGGAGCAGTTCTGTCCCGGTGGTGATGATTTCTGTAATCATTCTTTCACCCGCTCCGCGATAAGGTCATAAGCATAGCCGTCGGTGACGCGCACCTTCACGAAATCTCCCGGTTTAAGGTCACCAGGATTGTCGATGTACACATTGCCGTCCACTTCCGGCGCCTGGAAAGAAGTTCTCCCCTTCGCCTGGGTATGGCCGTCGCCGGCGTCAATGATTTCTTCCACCAGCGCTTCCGTCACAAGGCCGATGGCTTTCTGGTCATTTTCCTCGGAAATGGCCGCCTGCGCCGCCATGAGCCGGTGGTACCGGTCTTCTTTCACGTCTTCCGGAACTTGATCTGCCATGCGTGCCGCCGGCGTCCCTTCCTGGGGCGAATACTTGAAAGCGCCCATGTCATCAAATTTCACGTCTTCAATAAAATCAAGAAGTTCCTCAAAATCTGCTTCCGTCTCGCCGGGGAATCCCACCATGAGGGTGGTACGGATCGTCATGGGCACGCTGGCATGGCGCAGTTTATGGAGAAGCTTCTTGATGCTTTCCGCGCTGTCCCGGCGGTGCATGCGGCGCAGCACAGGATCGCTGATGTGCTGGAGGGGAATGTCCACATACTTGCAGATTTTCGGTTCGCTGCAGATGAGGTCCAGCAGTTCATCGGTGAAATAGGTGGGGTACAGGTAGAAAAGGCGGATCCAGTGGACGCCGTCCACTTTGACCATTTCCCGGAGAAGCCCTGCCAGATTGGTGCCGTCCCGGAGATCCCGTCCGTAGCAGGACAGATCCTGGGCGATGAGATTGAATTCCCGCACGCCCTGGGCGGCGAGCGCCCGCACCTCATGAATCACAGAGGCGATGGGCCGGCTCCGCATCCGCCCCCGCACGTAAGGGATATAGCAGAAGGTGCATCCATTGCTGCAGCCTTCCGCGATTTTCACATACGCCGTGTAATGAGGGGTCGTGATCTGCCGGGGAATCAGTTCTTCATGCTCGCAGGGCGCGCTGTCGAAGCGGAGAATCGTTTTATTTTCTTTGTACGACGCGTCTACCGCTTCAATGATGTCCTGCCAGGAATTGGTCCCTACGAGAATGTCAATTTCCGGAATTTCTTTGGCCAGATCCGCCTGGAATTCCTGGGAAAGGCACCCTGCGGCGACGAGCTTTTCGCAGTGCCCTGTTTTCTTGTAATTGGCCGCTTCCAGCAGGGTATTGACCGACTCCTCTTTCGCCGCGTCAATGAAAGTGCACGTATTCACAATAATGATCTGCGCTTCATCCAGATCTTCCACCAGTTCATACCCGGCCGCTTCGAGGAGCCCCAGCATCTTTTCTGTGTCTACCAGATTTTTGGAGCAGCCAAGGCTGATAAATCCTACTTTTTTCTTCATGATGTCGTACCCTTTCCAAAACGCACTTCCTGGACCCATAGGTCAATCAATTCTTTCTTTCCCTGCTCGGAATATTTCTTCTGGAGCGGCCAGAACCGGGGTTTCCGCTTGAAATCATCTTCTGGAAGCCCGGTTTCATTCACATGGATGAAATGATAGCCGTTCTTTTCCCACACGCCGCTTTCTGCTGCTTCTGACAGGAGCCAGTCAATGAAAAGTTTCCCTTTTTCCATGCCCTGCTTCCCGAGAGCCGCCCCATAGAGGTAAAAATAGGTGCCGTCTTCAGGATAGACCACCTTCACCGGCAGTCCTTCCTGACGCACTTTTTCCGCTTCATCATAGCCGGAAATCCCAATGTCGCACTTGTCCATCGCCGCCATATGGGCCGGTGTGGTGAGGTATTTCCCGTACTGCACGATATGGGAGGCGGCTCTCTTCAGCCTGTCGAAGCCGCCGGCCCAGCCGAAATGCTCAATCAGGGAAAAGAGACCGTCCGCGGCATAATCGGAAGCGATAAAATCGGTCATAACGAGCCGCACGGACTGGCGGGAGACCACCTCATCCCAGGTGTAGCTGAACGCCGGATGGGAAAAGGCAAAATCCGCATTCACCGCGAACACCGCCGGATTCATCCATACCCCTGTCCAGTATCCGCTCTGATCTTTGTAGCCGTCCAGCACCAGATCGGTCTTTTCCGACGTATACGGAGCGAGGCGCCCTTCTTCTTTCAGCTGGAGGAGGGCCCCCTGGGACAGCACATACACATCCGGTTCCTGCGCCGCCGATTTATCCTCCGCAGAAAGGCCGTTCATTTCCCGAATCTGCAGATGGTACCCAGTTTCCTTGAAAAAAGGATCATCAAAGAGGGCCAGCGCCCCCTGAGGGAGATCCGTATAGATGGTAATGGCCGGGGCGAGCGTTTCCTGTACAGGAGGCTTTTCAAAGCGCCGCAGCCGGGCAAAATAGAAAATTCCCGCGAATACTGCCGCTACCAACATGATAAATCCGGCAATGGAGGCTATACGCCGCATAGAGTCCTCCTTTCAGTCAAAATGGGGCCGGCCTTGCAGCGAAGGCTGTATTCCGCCGCCGGAAAGAAGCCGCACCTTTTATAAATAAAAGAACCGCACCCAGAGAAGCCCCGCCAGGAGCACCGCCGCGGCAATGATGGTCCATTCCACTTTGTTGAGCGGCCGTTTTCCTGTGGCCCGTACCGCTACGTCCGCGGTGCGGGGAATTTCGTGGAGAGGCTGTTTTTTCGGGGACACTGCCGTTTTCGGGGCAGCGCCGCCTTCTTCCCTGACCCACTGCCGGACCAGAGCGTCCCCGGGAAGGCCCACCGCTTTGGCATAATTCCGGATAAACCCTTTCGTATAGACCGGATCGGGAATGACTTTGTAATCTCCCCGGTCTATCGCGTCAATATAGCTTCTCCGGATAAAGGTGCGCCGGCTGATTTCATCGGCGGAAAGCCCCAATTTTTCCCTCTGTCCGGAGAGAAGCACCGATACTTTCTCATTTTCCATGACTTTCATTCTCCTCTTTCTGAAGCAGTTCTTCCAGCTGCGCCGCGGTGATGAGCACGTCTCTCGGTTTGGCTCCGTCAGCGGCGCTCACGATACCTTTGCGCTCCATCGTGTCCATGAGGCGCCCTGCCCGGGTATAGCCGATGCGGAACCGCCGCTGCAGCATGGATACGGACGCTTTTTTTGTGTCCACAATCCACTGGGCCGCTTCCGGGAAGAGCTCATCTTCCTCATTGTTTTCCTCTTCCGCCGGGGCATTCTTTTCCGGCAGGTCCAGATCGATCGCTTCATAGGTGACCGGCGTATTTCCTGTTTCCGCCTTGATGAAGGAAGTGACCTGTTCCACTTCCTCATCGGAAATAAAGGCGCCCTGCACCCGGATAGGACTGGACATGCCGCTCGGTTTGAACAGCATGTCCCCCTTCCCGATGAGTTTTTCCGCGCCGGCCATGTCCAGAATGGTGCGGGAGTCGATCTGGGAAGAGACCGCAAAGGAAATGCGGCTTGGAATATTTGCTTTAATGATGCCGGTAATCACGTCCACCGACGGGCGCTGCGTCGCGAGAAGGAGATGGATCCCTGCGGCGCGCGCTTTCTGGGCGAGACGGCAGATGGCGTCTTCCACGCTGTCCGGGGCGACCATCATAAGGTCCGCCAGTTCGTCGATGATGATGATAATATAGGGCATATGCCCTTCCGGATGGGCTTTATTGAATCCGCTGATGTCCCGTACGTGGGAGGAAGCGAACTGCTGGTAGCGCGCTTCCATTTCCTTCACCGCCCAGTGAAGGGCGCCGGCCGCTTTCTTCGGCTCTGTCACCACGGGGATGCGCAGATGGGGAATGCCGTTGTACACGGACAGTTCCACCACTTTCGGGTCGATCAGGATGAGCTTCACTTCTTCCGGATTTTCATGGTAGAGAATGCTCGTAATGATCGTATTGATGCACACGCTCTTCCCGCTGCCGGTGGAGCCGGCAATGAGAAGGTGCGGCATTTTTGTGAGATCCGTCACCACCGCCCGGCCGGTAATGTCCTTGCCGAGAGCGACGGGAACGCCGCCGCGGGCTTTCTGGAACGCGTCGGAGGCGAGTACGTCCCGGAGGGCTACGCCGGCGGTCTTTTTATTGGGCACTTCAATGCCGACTGCCGATTTCCCCGGGATCGGCGCTTCGATGCGCACATGGGTCGCCGCCAGCTGGAGGGCAATGTCATCCTGAAGACGGGTAATGCGGCTCACTTTCACCCCCGGCGCCGGTTCCAGCTCATACCGGGTCACGGTGGGCCCGATGCTCACATGGGTAATTTTTACAGCCACATCAAAACTTTTGAAAGCCGCTTCCAGTTCATTCACTTTTTCCTGGGCTTCCGTTTTGACAGAAGCAGGAGATCCCTGTCCTGCGTGGAGCAGGGAAAGAGGCGGAAAGCGGTAGGAAGAAGGCGCCTGCGGCGGTGCTTCTCCTGCCGGTTTCTCCGATGCCGCCTTTCCTTTAGCCGCCGCTTGCGGAGCGGGCAGAACCGGCGCTTCCGGTATGGCCATCGCTTCGGCAAGAGGCGGCATAGGCGGTTCCTCTCCATGGCTCTCCTCCCCCGTTCCTTCCGCAGGCGCAGCGGGCACCTCCCGGGGCGGCTCTTTTTTCTTCTTATCGAAGGTGAAGAATCCCTGATCTTCCTCTTCTGCCCGAACCTTGCGGAGGCGGCGCTGTTCTTCCCAGGCGGCCCGTTTTTCGGTGATGGCCGTCTGCATCTGCTGGACCTGGGTCTCCGCTTTTGCGCCGATCTTCCGGGCCCCGGCGGAAAGCGACCAGTGGGTCATGAGCAGAAGAGACGCTGCTGTTACCGCGAGAAGGACCACTGTCGTTCCAACGCCGCCGAAGAAGGCGTGAAAAGCGGTCACCGCTGTCCCGCCAAGGATCCCGCCTGCGGAGAAAAGGTTTTCTATATCCAGCTCTCTCCCGGAAGGGACCGAAATATGATGGACCCAGCAGAGCAGAAGAAAGTAGAGAAAGGCCCACAAAATCCCCCGCCGCGTCACAGGAAAGGGCCGGCCCGTAAGCATGTACCGCCCGCCCAGCCACACCAGAAAGAGACCGGGCAGGAAGGCCGTGCTTCCAAAGAAGAAGTGGAAAGTATCTCTCATCCACTGCCCTACAATGCCCATATCCGTACGGACCAGGCTGATGCAGAAAAGGAGTCCCGCTGCCAGCACCAAAATGCCGGCCAGTTCATATTTTCTCCTGTCCGGCGCCTTCCGGCTCTTTCTTTTCTTCTGTACGTCTCGTTCTGTTGCCACTCCAGCTCTCCTTACTGCCCGCGCCGCTCCTTCCAGCGGCGGCTCATTTCTTTTTCCTTCCCGTTGTCTGTCCCATGGTAATAGGTATGCCCTGCCAGCTCATCCGGCAGGTACTGCTGCGCCACCCAGCCGCCGTAATCATGGGGATACTTGTATCCAATGCCCTGCCCCAGTTTCGCGGCGCCGCTGTAATGGGCGTCTTTCAAATAGGAGGGAATCGTCCAGTTTTTCCGGCTCCGCGCTTCCTGCTGGGCCTTGTCAATCCCTACGACGGCGCTGTTGCTCTTCGGGGCCAGACAAATATAGAGCACCGCCTCGGCGAGGGGAATCCGCCCTTCCGGGAATCCCACCATCTCCGCCGCCTGCGCCGCAGCGACCGCTACGGAAAGCGCTGCCGGATCGGCGAGCCCCACATCCTCCGCAGCGCAGATCATAATGCGCCTGGCGATGAAGGAAGGCTTCTCCCCGCCTTCCATCATGCGTGCCATGTAATGAAGCGCCGCGTCAGGATCGCTGCCGCGCATGCTCTTGATGAAGGCGGACACAATATCATAATGATAATCTCCGTCCTTATCATACATGGACACCTGCGGCCCCGCAACCTGGCGGAGCGCGTCCATGGTAAGCGCCTCTCCCATAGGGACCATGGAAACAGCCTGTTCCAGAAGATTGAGCCCCATCCGGGCATCTCCTCCGGCAAGGCGCGCCGCCGCGAGGAGCACTTCCCGCGGCGCCTGGCACCCCAGATTGCCAAGGCCCTTTTCCTTATCATGGAGAGCCCTCTCGAGAATGGAAACCACCGCCTCTTCCCCGAGCGGCACCAGACGGATCAGGCGGAGCCTCGACAGGAGAGGCCCGTTGATTTCAAAATAAGGATTCTCCGTGGTGGCGCCAATGAGCACAAAGGTGCCGTCTTCCACATAGGGAAGGAGCACATCCTGCTGCCCTTTGTTGAACCGGTGAATTTCATCGATGAACACAATGGTGCGCCGCCCATAGTAGGAAAGATCCTCTTCCGCTTTCTTCACCACGTCGCGGATCTCCTTGATACCGCTGGCAGTGGCGTTGAGCTTCACGAAATGGCTCTTCGTCATTTTCGCGATGACCGAGGCGATGGTGGTCTTCCCGCATCCGGGAGGACCGAAAAGGAGAAGAGAAGGCACGGTGTCCCGGGCAATCATCTGATAGAGAAAGGTCCCCTTCCCGACCGCCCCTTCCTGGCCATATACCTCATCCAGCGTGTCCGGCCGCATCCGGTCCGCGAGAGGGGCGAAGGTTCTCGTCTCTTCCTGCGGCGCATCAAACAAAGAATCCATAGAGCGCTCCTATCTCATGGGAGGTGCCGCAAAGGACGCTCCCTGCAATGAATATTTGTTCCATATTCTTTATTATACATGGTTCGTCTACAGAGACAAACTGTTTGTGCCGGGCCGCATAGAAAAAGAGGTGCGCCTCGATGCACCTCTTTTATTCTCCCTGCGAAAGGAGGCTTCTCGCCCGGCAGATGTCCTGTCCGATCTGTTCCTTCAGCGCTTCCACCGAGGGGAAATGGATTTCTCCCCGGAGATAGTGCACAAATTCGATGGAAAAAGGCTCTCCGTAAATGGAATTGTCAAAATCGAGAATGAAGGTTTCCACCGTGCGCTCGCCATTGCCAAAGGTCGGATTTTTCCCTACATTGGTCACCGCGGGATACCGTTTTCCATGGATAACGGCGCGCACCGCATAGACCCCGTCCCGGGGCAGAACCCGGCTCTTCGCAAAGGAAAGATTGGCCGTGGGAAACCCGGTCGCTTCCGTGCCGCGGCGAAAACCGTGGACTACGTCGCCGGAGAGGGATACAGGCCGTCCCAGGAGGAGGGCTGCCCGTTCCATATCCCCTTCTTTCATGAGGCGCCGGATCTCCGTGCTGCTGATCACCCGGCCCCCAATGACAGGGCTTGTGAGGAGAGGCAGCACCGCCGCGCGGACCGCGGTCCCCTCAAAATACGCTTTCAGCATGGCCGCGGTCCCTTCCGCGTTCCGTCCGAAAGTAAAATTCGTGCCGCACACAATCCCCCGGAGGCTGGAGATCTTTTTTAGTGTTTGTAAAAATACCAGCGGCGGTTCCGCGAGAAATTCCTTCGTCGGCCGGAGAATCACCGCCGCCGCCATGCCGAGCGCTGCCATGGTTTCTTCTTTTTCTTTTTCTGACTGCAAAAGCTCTGCCGGCCGCCCCGGGAAAAGGACCGACGCCGGATGGGGATAAAAGGTCAAAATGCCAGGCACAGCCCCCTCTTCCGCCGCCATATCCCGGGCCTTCTTCAAAATACTCTGGTGGCCCCGGTGAAACCCGTCAAAAAAGCCGGCAGCCAGTACCACAGGCTGCCCTGCCGGAAGCTCTTCCAAATGATGCAATAGGATCATACCAAACCTCTGCGGTTCCGCTCCAGAACGAAACCTTTATGAAAATACTTTTTTCGGGTGGATTACGCCGCCTGCCGCAGCGCCGATCCCCAGGAAGCGGTCCCCTTCAAAAAAAGCGGCTTCCGCCCTGTCAGGAAGATCTGTAGAGAGGCGTTTTCCCTGCAGAAAACCGAGGGCTTTGTCGTGGGACAGGGAAATCCGGGGAAGACCGGAAAGAGCGGCCCCCATATCCATACACGCATGCAGGGGATCTTTCTCTATTTCCTCGAGGGTCACTGCCTCCCCGATGCGGAAAGGACCCATGGCAGTGCGAACCAGGAAGGACATTGTCAGCGGACATCCCGCTTTGTCCCCCAGGTCCCGCCCGAGAGCGCGCACATAGGTCCCGGACGAACAGGTCACGGAAAGGCGCAGGTACGGCGGGCAGACCTCCCGGATGGAAAGGTCATAAATTTCCACTTCTTTCGCCGGAAGGTCCACCTTCTTCCCTTCTCTTGCCAGGTCATAGGCGCGGCGCCCCCCGATCTGCTTGGCCGAATAGACTGATGGTTTCTGCCAGATGGTGCCCTGGAAAGGCCGGGCCGCCTCTTCCCAGCGGTCCCTGTCCCCTATGGGCGTCCCCCGCCGGAGAATCTGTCCGGACACGTCCTCCGTGTCAGTGGCAAATCCCATGATAAATTCCGCTTCGTAGGTTTTCCTGTGGATCGGCGCATATTCGATGAGCCGCGCCGCCCGCCCCAGAAATACAGGAAGCACCCCCGCGGCGAGCGGATCGAGAGTCCCTCCGTGGCCGATGCGCTTTTGTCCGTAGATCCGCCGGAGCGCGGCGATCACGTCAAAGGAGGTCATCCCCGGCGGTTTCAATACATTGATGATGCCGTCCATCAGAGCGCTTTCTCCGCTTCCGCAAGGAGCGCCTGTTCCGCTTCCGCAAGGGGCATCGGGATTGTGCATCCTGCCGCCCGGATATGGCCGCCGCCGCCGAAATGGGCAGCCAGCGCCGACACATCCGCGTAGGCCCGGGACCGGAGGGAAACCCGTGTCATTTCCGGCCCGTCTGCCTTGAGGAGGATGCCGATCTCCACCCCTTCCACCCGGCGGGGAATGCTCACATAGTAGTCGGAATTTTCCCCGT
>CAUBUJ010000011.1 GCA_958439155.1 uncultured Veillonellaceae bacterium | reverse complement strand
ATATATGATTTTGCGGTCTCCTTGACCAATGGGGGCTGAGGTTATAAGATAAATACATAGTATGTTGTGCAATAGTGACGATTCAATGGTGAGGACAGAGATGAAAAAGACAAGTTCTTTATTTACCTTGGTTGACGGTTTCCGTATTCCTTCGGACAAAGCGGAAGAATATAAGAGAATGAGAGATCATATGGCAGCAGAGGGAGAAAAATTCCTCCGTACTTTTTGCGTGGAAGTGAAAAAGCAGCCTCTCTTTGATCTGGTGGGAGACGGGATTTGCGGTTATTCTGCTTCCGGTGAAATGCTGGCCCGTATTTCTCTGGATCCGTTTGAGCTCTCCGCGATGAATGTCGCTTTTGGAAGAAAGAAGCTGAAGGAATACATTCTGGCTGCCAATGGGTATGATGAAAATGATTATCAGGCCCTTCTGGCAGAATACGAGGAATCCAGGAAAAAACAATAATAAAAGGAAGTCTGGATACGGAGAAAGTACGCGCATGGCCGTTTCCAAAATCACAAGGGAGAAAATCAATGATACATATTTTTTGCGACAGTACGGGAGCGGTTCCCGCAGAGATGCTGGAAAAGTACAAAAATCTTCATATCATTCCGCTTCACATTGAAGGACCTGATGGCCAGTATGTTCCCGAAGGAGATACAAGTATTGAATGGGTCATCAATACCTCGGAAAAAGAAAAACGGGCGGTGCCGACGAGCCAGCCCAGTACGGGAGATTTCCTGCAGGCCTTTGATACGGTGCCGTCTGGCGATGCGATCATTGTCATTACTGTTACTTCCGGTGTAAGCGGTACCTATAATGGAGCGGTGCTCGCGGCAAAGCAGTCGGGACGCCGGCAGATCGCAGTGGTGAATTCCAGAACGACGGCGATCGGCATTGTACAGCTGGCGGAAGACGCACTGGATCTCATCGCAGAGGGAAAGCCTTTTGAAACAATTGTGGCAGAGCTCCAGGCGGCGGCTCTCCGCATGCATACCACTTTTACAGTGGATACACTGGATTATCTCCGCCGCGGCGGACGGATCGGGAAAGCGGCAGGACTTATTGGCAGCATTTTGCGGATCAAGCCTGTAATTTTTCTGAATGACAAAAATGAAGTGGACGTGCTGGACAAGGTCCGTACCGCTAAAAAAGCATCTGCCTGCATGATGAGGTATCTGGAAGAACATTCTCCGTGCCGCCGGATTGGGATTGTTCACATTGAAAATCCGGAAGGTGCGGAAGAACTCCGCGCCCGGGTACAGGCGGCTCATCCTGATGTGCATGTCACTGTAACAACAGGTACGCCAGTGTTGGCGGCTTACCTTGGACCGGGACTGATCGGCATTATTTTTGAGAGTGCGAAATAAACGGGGGCGCAGGGATGTATACAGTCATTGATGGAACCGCATTCCGGAATATGCTCATTGGAGCATACCAGATGTTTGAGAAGAAATATGAAATTATCAACCAGCTCAATGTGTTTCCTGTACCCGATGGAGACACAGGGAATAATATGCTCAATACCCTCCGCTCCATGTACAGTATGATCAGCGAGGCTGCCGGTGATGAGCAGGTCGGTATCATCGCGGAAAAAGCCGCTACCGGCGCTGTGATGGGGGCGCGGGGCAATTCCGGGGTGATTCTGTCCCAGATCATTCACGGCATCAGCCGCGGGCTCCGCGGCAAAAAGACCGCTTCCTGCGGTCAGATGTCCAAGGCTTTTCAATATGGCATTCTCTACGCGTACCGCGCGGTGACGACTCCTGTGGAAGGGACGATCCTTTCCGTAGCAAGGGGCATTGCGAAGGGGACGAGAGAAATTATCCGGACGGAAACGGATTTCAGCAAAATTCTGAAGGCGAGTATCGAATGCGGGGAAGAAGCTCTCGCGAAAACGCCGGAACAGCTTCAGATTCTGAAGGACGCAAACGTTGTAGATGCAGGTGGACAGGGATTGATTTTCTTCCTTATGGGCTGTTTTAACGGCCTGACGGGGAAATCGGAAGACATCCAGGTGGAAAATGTGAAGCCTGTACTGAGCAAGCTGGAAGCGAAAGGGGAATCTTTCTCTGTAGAATTTCCTTACTGTACGCAGTTTGTACTGAGTCCGTGCAAAATTTCCGGTAAGGAAGTAAGGAAACGGCTCAATCCCTGGGGAGAGTCCATGATTGTTGCAGAAGGTGACAATCTGATCCGCGTGCATATCCATTCGCAGCGTCCGGGCCATGTACTGGATATGGCGGCAGACTGGGGGACGCTTCATGATATCAAGTGCGACAACATGATTGACCAGTACAAGGAAAACAAAGCGAGACAGCAGAAAATTGAGAAAAAGCCCCTGGGCATTCTCTCTGTGGTTTCCGGACAGGGATGGATGGAAATTTTTAAAAAACTGGGTGCTGACGTTCTTTCCGGCGGTCAGACCATGAATCCGTCCGTGCAGGAGCTTTCCTCTGCCATCGAGAATGGTCATTATGAAAAATATCTGATTCTGCCGAATAATAAAAATATCATTCTCGCGGCAAAGCAGATTCAGAAGCTTATGGGTGAAAAAATCCATATTGTCCCGTCTACGAACGCGATGGAAGGACTGGCAGCGGCCATGGCCTTTTCTCCAGAGGCAGACGTGGAAAGCAACGCAGAAGCTATGACAGAAGCGCTTGGCGAAGTAAAGACCGGTATGGTGACCACAGCGGTCCGTGACAGTGTCATTGGAGGTATCCAGATTCACAAAGATGATTACCTTGGGATGACCAGGGGTCACAGTATTATTTCCCGGCCGGATCTGTCGGATTGTTTCTTCCAGCTGCTGAAGGAAATCGTCAATGAGGATATGGAAATTGTGACGATTTATTACGGAAGCGACCTTTCAGAAGAGAAGGCGTCTGAACTGGCCCGCAAGGCAGAGGAAGTATATCCGGATCTTACTTTTGAAGTCTATGAAGGGGGCCAGCCGCTCTACCCGGTCTATCTTTCTGCGGAATAACAGGTACCGGAATGGGGCGGTCATGTACCCTGACAGGATGGATGCGCCAGGGGAGTCTCTTCTAAAAAAATGATAGAAAAAGAAGCGGTATGATAAGGATACCGCTTCTTTTTCTATGCGGCGGCGATTGGTGTGGGGAAGAATTATATTTCCTTTACAAAAAAGAATGTCACTGCCAGTAACTCTATGATAAAATAAGGAATGAATATAAAGGAAATGGATACGGAGGAAGAGTATGGAACGGATCGGACTGCTTGCAGGCGTAGGAACGCTGCCGGTAGAGTTTTTACAGGCGGTGCAGTCCCAGGGATATGAAGTGGTATGCATTGCTGTCATTCCCGGGGTAGATCCCCGTCTGGCTTCCATGGCAGACGTTTATTATGATATCAATGTATTTAAGCTGAATAAAATCATCAAGACTCTTGTGAAAGAACAGGTCAAAGAAGTGACGATGCTTGGAAAAGTCACAAAGGAATGGCTGTTTAAAGGACTGCATATGCCTGACATGCGGGCACTGAAGCTGCTGAACCGGCTCCGTACAAGGGAAGATGATACGATTATGCTGGCGCTGGTGGATGAACTCCAGAAAGACGGCATCTCGGTGCTTGATCAGACAAAATACTTGAAGCCGCTTATGCCCGGGCCGCAGGTTTTTACGAAACGGAAACCTTCTGATGATCAAATGAAAGATGTGGCTTTCGGATTCCGCACGGCCAAACTCCTTGGCGGTATGGATATTGGCCAGACTGTTGTCGTGAAGAATCAGGCGGTAATGGCGCTTGAGGCGATTGAAGGCACCGACGCGTGTATCCGCCGCGGAGGTCTCCTGGGCAGGGGACACTCGGTGGTGGTTAAAACGGCGAAGCCTTCGCAGGATCCGCGGTTTGATGTTCCTGCGGTAGGACTGACGACCCTTCATTCTATGATAGAAAGCGGCTGCGATGTACTGGCGATTGAAGCGTACCGTACGCTTTTCGCGGAAAAAGAAGAAGTTCTGAAGGAAGCTGACCGGAAGGGCATCGTTATCGTGTCAGTGGAGCAGGGGCATTTATGAAAATTATGTTTTCTGCCGGCGAAGCGTCCGGCGATATGCATGCGGCAGCGGTAGCGCAGATGATCCGTTCTATTTGTCCGGAAGCGGAGCTTTTTGGAATGGGCGGAACCGCTATGGCCCGGGCCGGCGTGCGGATTGTCTATGATATACAAAATCTGGGGATCATAGGCGTCGTAGAAGTGATTCGTCATCTTCCCCTTTTTTTCCGGCTCCGCAGTTTTTTGAAGCGGCAGATGGAAGAGGAGAAGCCTGATGTGGTGGTCTGCGTGGATTATCCCGGTTTTAATATGAAAGTGGCTCATACCGCCAAAGAATTGGGGATTCCTGTGGTGTACTACATCGCGCCGACTATTTGGGCGTGGAACAAGGGAAGAGCGAAACCTATCGCGAGGGATGTGGCGCAGGTAGCGTCCATTTTCCCTTTTGAAGCCAGGGCTTATGAAGAGGCAGGAGCGAAGGTGACTTTTGTCGGCCATCCGTTGGTGGATGTAGTAAAGCCGTCTATGCAGAAGGAAGAAGCGATGCGTTTCTTTGGCGCAGATCCGTCTGCCAGAAGAATTCTGCTCATGCCGGGAAGCCGGAAAAATGAAGTAGAAGGGCTTCTTCCAGTCATGCTGGGCGCGGCGGAAAGACTGGCGGAGAAACGGAAATGCCAGTTCTTCCTGCCTCGGGCGGAAACAATTCCCCAGGCGATGATTGATCGTATCATGAGCGGGCATCCAGGCCTTACGGTGCATCTGACCGAATCCCGCCAGTATGACCTGATGCAGATCTGTGATGCTTGCGTGGCTTCTTCCGGTACAGCCACACTGGAAACAGCGCTGATGGAACTCCCGACGGTTCTTGTATACCGGCTGGCGGCCGTGACGTGGATGCTGGCAAAGCTTCTGGTTCATATCCAGTATGCCGGTCTTCCCAATCTGCTCCTTTCCCGGGAAGTGACGCCGGAGCTTCTCCAGGACCGGGTGACAGCAGGCAATATCGAGGAAATCATAGACGGCTGGCTTTCTGATGAAAAGAAAAGACAGGAAAATATCCAGGAATTGAAGGAGGTCCGCACCGCTCTGGGAGATGGCGGCGCTGTGCGGCGGACCGCTGAATTGATTTTACAGACGGCGGAGGGGGCTTATGGCAGATAAAGAGCAGAAAACAGTCAAGACAAATTCGAAAATAAACAGTTACCGCCGGCTTCTTTCCTTCCTCTGGCCCTATTGGAAACGGCTTCTCGCTTCTATCGTGTGCATGCTCCTGGTGTCCGGTTCCAATCTGGTCGTTCCCTGGATTATTAAGGATGTAGTGGACCAGGTGCTTACCAATAAAGATGTGCACATGCTTTACATGGTCATCATCGCGATTCTCGTGATTTTCCTGATCCGCGGCGTTACTACCTTTGGTCACCGGTACCTGATGGGTTTCATCGGGCAGCGGGTCATTACGGACTTGAGAAAACGGGTTTTTGCCCATTTGCAGAAACTTTCCATTTCTTACTATGACAAGCGCCGTACCGGAGAGATCATGAGCAATCTCACCAATGATATCGCAGCGCTCCAGACCGCCATTGTGGATAACTTTATTATCCTCGTGCAGGAGTCGGCCATTTTTGTAGGCTCCTTTGTTTCCATGATTTATCTTCAGTGGAAACTGACGGTTCTCTGCCTGGTTATCGTACCGCTCGTGTCTCTGACGATTAAATTCTTTGGCAGAAAGCTTCACAGCAGCGGCCGCAATGTCCAGGAAAAGCTGGCAGACGTCACGTCCATGCTGCAGGAGACGATTCAGGCCGTGCGGATTGTGCGGAGTTTCAACCGGTCGCCCTATGAAATGGAACGGTTCAATCATGTGAATGAGTCCAATTTTAAAGCGACCATGAAAACGATCCAGCAGAGCAGCCAGCTCACGCCGTTTGTCGAGTTTTTTGCAGCGCTTGCAGTGGCGGCCATTATCTGGTATGGCGGCATGTCCGTCATTGATGGCGTCATGACTTCCGGCGAACTGATCGCCTTCCTTATTTACGCGATCAATCTGGCCAACCCGACCAAGCGGGTCGCCAATGCGTTCGGCAATGTGCAGAAAGCGCTGGGCGCCGCTGACCGGATCTTCACCATTCTGGACAGCAAACCGGAAATCCAGGATAAACCGGGCGCGAAGACTCTGGTTGTCAAACAAGGTCAGGTGGAGTTCCGCCATGTCGCTTTTTCTTATGAGCCGGATCATCCTGTACTGACTGACATCAATTTCATTGCCCATCCTGGACAGACGATTGCCATTGTAGGGCCGAGCGGGGCTGGAAAAACGACGATCGCCAATATTCTTCCCCGTTTCTATGACGTAACCGGAGGGGCGGTTTTGATTGACGGAACGGATATCCGTGACGTGACACTCAGTTCTCTCCGCGACGCCATCGGTCTTGTTCCGCAGGATACGATGCTTTTTAATACGACCATACGCGATAATATTCTCTATGGACGGCTCGACGCGTCAGAAGAGGAAATGTGGGAAGCCATCCGCTCTGCCAACGCGGAATCTTTTATCCGTCAGCTTCCTCAGGGAATCGAAACGCGGGTGGGCGACAGAGGGCTGGTACTCTCCGGCGGTCAGCGCCAGCGGATTGCCATTGCCCGGGCGCTTCTGAAAAATCCGGCGATTCTCGTTTTGGATGAGGCCACCTCCGCGCTGGATACGGAAAGTGAAAAGATCGTCCAGGACGCGCTGGACCGGCTCATGGTAGGCCGTACTTCCTTTGTGATTGCCCATCGTCTTTCTACGATTCAAAACGCGGATCAGATTCTGGTCATCCATCACGGCGTGATTGAAGAACAGGGAACCCATGATGAATTGATCAAAAAAGGCGGGCTCTATCACGAATTGTATACCATGTCGCAGAAACAAGCAGAAGGGAACCATTAATGTACTGGATTTATAATATCTGCCTTGTGGGATACTGGATTCTGCAGATTCCCCTTTTAATTTACCGGCTGATTTTTGAAGATGGGTTTTACGACCGGCTGAAGCAGAGCGCCGGCGTGATGCCTACGCCGACCCTTGAAAAAATCGCCTATCACAACGCCATCTGGGTGCACGCTGCTTCTGTGGGAGAAGTGGTGGCGGCAAGCCCTATCGTGCGGGAATTAAAACGCCAGTATCCGGATGAAATGGTTGTCGTTTCCGTCGTTACCGCCACAGGCCATAAGATGGCGCAGCGCATTATACCGGAAGCGGACGGCCACATCTTCTTTCCTTTCGATCTGCCGGTGATTACGAACCGTATTGTCGATATTGTCAATCCCAGGGCGATTATTTTGATTGAGACAGAATTGTGGCCCAATTTTCTCCGTCTTGCCTGGCAGAAGAAAATTCCTGTGATGATGATGAATGGACGCATCAGTGACCGCTCCATGCGGCGGTATGCGTTGATTCACCGGTATACAGAAAAAATGCTCCGCCAGATCAGCCGCTTCTGCATGCAGTCTGCTTTTGACGCGGATCATATCATCGCCATGGGCGCGGATCCCGCGAGGGTGGTCGTTACGGGAAATACCAAGTATGACCAGACCTATGCTACGGTTTCAGAAAAAGAGCGGGAAGCCTTGAAGAAAGAATTCCATTTCGACGGGGCAGATCCGATCATCGTAGCGGGAAGCACCCATGGCGGGGAAGAAGAAATTCTTCTCCACGCGTTTAAAAAAGTGCTGAAAGTATACCCGAAAGCGCGTCTTCTCCTGGCGGTCCGGGAAATTACCCGCGCCGCGGCAGTGAAGGCGAGAATTCATATTCATGGATTTTCTGTGATCCGCCGCACAGAAATGGGGACAGATTCTGACAACAGGGAAGGACACCAGGTGGTGATCCTGGACACCATTGGCGAATTGGGCCGTCTCTACAGTCTGGCCGATGTGGTTTTCGTAGGAGGCAGTTTCGTCAAAGTGGGGGGCCATAATATATTAGAGCCTGCGGCTCACGGCAAACCTGTCATTGTCGGTCCTTATATGTTTAACTTCAAAGAAATTTTCGAGCTTCTCCAAAAACGGGGCGTCTGCATGATGGCGCGGAATGAAACGGATTTCACAGAAAAACTGCTGTCCCTTCTTGGCGATAAACCGCGCATGGAAGAGATGGGCCGGAAGGCGCTGGAAGTGGTCAAGGAAAATCAAGGTGCTACCAGGCGGAATATTGAATGCTTTGAGAAATTGATCAGCCGGTACCATGTGCATCTGAGAGGGAATGGCCATGAGTCTTGAATCCTATATTCTGCGGATACAGAAAGGGAAGAATCTATCCTGCCGGGATCGGGCGGTACTGGGCGGTTTATCCCTGCTGGAGAAACTCTATCGGAAAGGGGTCATCCGGCGGCGGGACAAAGAAACAGCCCAGATGGTGAAGGCGGGAATTCCAGTGATCAGCGCCGGAAATCTGACTGCCGGCGGGACCGGGAAAACACCGTGTATTATGAAGCTGGCCCGGTTTCTTACGGAAGAGGGCCGGCACCCGGCGGTGCTTACGAGAGGATACAAAGGTGAGCTGGAACATCACGGCGGGATCGTGTCAGACAGGCAGAAAATTCTCATTTCCCAGGTCAAAGCGGGGGATGAGCCCTATATGATGGCTGCCGCGCTTCCCGGCGTGCCTGTAATTGTCGGGAAGGACAGAACGGTATCGGCAGCGGCGGCCAAAGCGCTCGGCGCGGATGTTCTCCTTCTGGATGACGGTTTCCAGTATTGGCGTCTCTACCGGGATCTGGATATTCTTCTCATTGACAGTACCAATCCTTTCGGCGGCGGTCACCTTTTGCCCAGGGGCCTCCTTCGTGAGCCTTTGGACGCGCTCAAAAGGGCGGGACTTTTCCTGCTGACCAAGTCCGGACAGGTGAAGCAGGATGAGCGGGATGCCATCAGAAAGACTCTTTCCCAATACGCGCCCCATGTTCCTGTGATAGAAACGGACCATGTGCCGTCTTCTCTTGTGTCCCTCGAGGAATGGCCTGGAAGATCTGACGGCCAAACGCCGGGAGGGAAGGTCATGCTTTTCTGCGGTATCGGAAATCCGCCTTCTTTTGAAGCGACAGCTGCGGAGGCAGGACTTTCCGTTACATCCTGCATGGCTTTTCCAGACCATCACCAGTATTCAGAAAATGATCTGGCAGCGGCTTCCCGCAGGGCTGAGAAAGAAGGGGCATCGGCTTTGGTGATTACAGAAAAGGATGCCGTGAAAATCAAAGCCAACCTGGATAGAGAAGGGAAAGGCATTCTCCCAGTCTATGTGCTTGGCATATCTATGACATGTTCTCCTGAAGGGGAGGCGCTGTTTAGGCAGAAGGTGGAGGAAGTTTTATGAAAATTGCATGCATTATTCCATCCCGGTATGAATCAACACGGCTTCCAGGGAAACCGCTCCGCATGATCCATGGAAAGACTTTGATACGCCGCGTGTTTGAACGGGCCAGCAGAGCAAAGGTTCCTGACGCACTTCTGGTGGCAACGGATCACGAAGATATTGCAGCAGAAGTACGCCGTTTCGGCGGCATTCCTGTGATGACCAGCAAAGACTGTCCGACAGGAACAGACCGTCTGGCGGAAGTGGTCCGTCAGTATGCAGATTTTGATATTATTGTCAATGTACAGGGCGATGAGCCGATGATTGACCCGGATGTCATTGACCGGCTCGCTCTTATGCTGAAAGACCGGCCCGATCTGGACATGGCTACAGCGTCTACGCCGCTTTCTGAGGAGGAATACAATGATCCTTCCGCGGTGAAGGTCGTGGTCAGCCAGAAAGGGGAGGCGCTCTATTTTTCCCGGTCTCTCATTCCCTATCCGCGGAAAGCCTTTGCCTCAGTTCCGCAGAAGCATGTAGGCATTTACGCCTATCGCAGGGATTTCCTCCTGGCCTACGCGGAAATGGCGCAGACGCCTCTGGAAATCACAGAGTCTCTGGAACAGCTCCGGGCATTGGAAATGGGATATAAAATCGGCGTGATCCAGGGGGTGGAACCGGGGATCGGCATCGATACGGAAGAAGATTTGAAACGGGCGGAAGCCTGGTTTGAAAGGATGGAAAAAGAATGAAAACAATCCATGTAGGAAATCTCACGCTTGACGGAAGCCGTCTCTTTTTGATTGCTGGTCCCTGTGTCATTGAAGGCTATGACCGGACGCTGATGATCGGACGGGAAATTAAAAAAATATGCGAACGGCTCGGGGTGCAGTACATTTTTAAAGCCTCTTATGATAAGGCAAACCGCTCTTCTTTCCATTCGTTCCGCGGTCCCGGACTGGTGAAGGGTCTGGAAATTCTGCAGTCCATCAAGGAAGAACTGCAGGTGCCGGTGCTCTCTGATGTGCACGATGTGACGCAGCTGGAACCGGCTTCCAAGGTGCTGGATATGATTCAGATTCCCGCCTTCCTCTGCCGGCAGACCGATCTTGTATATGGCGCGGCCAAAACAGGCAAGCCGGTTAACGTAAAAAAAGGCCAGTTCATGGCGCCGGAAGATATGAAAAATGTATTGGAAAAGATGGAAGAGGCAGGAAATCCCAACCTGGCTCTGACGGAAAGAGGCGCTTCCTTCGGCTATCACAACCTGGTGGTGGATATGCGTTCTTTCCCCATGATGAGACAGTTTGGCTATCCCGTTATTTTTGACGCGACCCACAGCGTGCAGCTTCCCGGCGGAAACGGGACAACCACTGGCGGGCAGAGAGAATTTATTCCTTATCTTGCAAGAGCCGCGGCAGGAGCCGGCGTGGATGGATTCTTCATGGAAGTTCACGACAATCCGCCGGAAGGACTGTCAGATTCGACGAATATGCTCTATCTCTCTTCTCTGGAAGGTCTCCTGAAAGATCTTATTGCCATTGACAATGTAGTGAAAAAGAGAGTGTAAAACAGAGCGGAGACTTTTGCTTTGCTTCTGTTTTTCCAGCCTGCTGAAACTTTAAAAAATTTTAGAAAAATACGGTCCTGACAGGTGCGGCGGGTATTGTATAATAAAAAGGAACATGGAAAGAAACGGCTGTCCCTCAGTCGTATCTGCCCTGATCGGGAATGGAATGTTCATTTCTGAAAGATATGAATCTGTTGTTTTTTCATGTCTTTGGTGCGGGATCTTCGAGCTTTGACAATAGAGAGGAATATATGTCTGTAATTGATACAGCAAGACAGGTGCTTCTGGATGAGGCGGAAGCGGTACGCGCTCTCACAGGGAAACTGGACGGCCATTTTGAAGCGGCAGTCGCCATGATTGATGAGGCCCGCGGACGGGCGGTACTGACAGGAATGGGAAAATCAGGCCATATTGCCCGGAAAGTGGCAGCTACCATGGCCAGCACCGGGACGCCGGCTTTTTTCCTCCATCCCGCAGAAGCGATTCACGGGGATTTGGGTATGGTCACATCGGATGATGTGGTGGTAGCCTATTCCAACAGCGGCGAAACCGGAGAAATTCTGAATATTCTGCCTTCTCTACGGAGAATCGGCGCAAAGCTCATTGCCATTGTGGGGAAAACAGACTCTACTTTGGCGAAAAATGCGGATGTAGTACTGGACGCCGGCGTGGCCAGAGAAGCGGGAAAACTGGGCCTTGCGCCGACCAGCTCGACCACAGCCGCCCTCGCCATGGGGGATGCCCTTGCGATTTCCCTGATGGAAAAGCATCACTTTACGGCAGACCAGTTTGCTGTATTTCACCCTGGCGGCTCTCTTGGGAAGCGCCTTCTCATGACGGTAGATATGGTGATGCACAAGGGAGAGGACAATCCTGTCATTTCCGGAACGGCTGCGGTAAAAGACGCGCTTTTTGTGATGACTGCCAAGGGGCTGGGTGCTGTCAATGTGGTTGACAGAGACGGCATGCTCCTGGGACTTCTGACTGATGGAGATGTGCGCCGCGGGCTTTCCGGCGGTACGGATTTCCTGAATCATGCGGTTGCCTCTGTGATGACAGAGAGTCCCATGGTCATAACAAAAGATAAGTTGGCCGCAGAGGCTCTCCATGTGATGGATGAGCATAAGCCGCATCCGATTACGGTGCTTCCCGTTGTGGATGAAAAAGGCTGCGCCATTGGAATGATCCATGTGACAGATCTTCTCCGCCAGGGAGTGGTATGATGGGAAAAATCAAACTGATTGCATTTGATGTGGATGGTACACTCACGCCGGGGACGCTCATTTTCGGTCCGGATGGGGAAGCGTACAAGTCTTTTTATGCCAAGGACGGTCTGGCGATTTCCCTCGCTCACCGCATGGGGTTTATTACCGGCCTTGTTACCGGTCGGAATTCTCCTATTGTGGAGCGCCGCAGCGCCGAGCTTCATATGGATTTTGCCCTTATGGGGGTCCGCGACAAAGTGGCCGCTCTTTCGGACATTCTTATGAGGTATGGTCTTACCTGGGAGGAAGCGGCCTATTTTGGCGATGACTGGAATGATCTGGCCGTCTCGCGGAAAGCGGGCCTTGCAGGCTGCCCGTCTGACGGGACGGTAGAAAACAAAGAGGCGGTCTCTTTTGTGGCTTCCGCTCCGGGAGGCCGCGGCGCAGCAAGGGAATTTATCGAGCATATTTTCAAAAAAGAAGGATGCTTTGAGAGCGCGCTCCATTCTTATGATGCCGGAGCCGTTCCATCCGGCCAATAACATAGGGTATGTACCACTTTTTATGGAATCTTCAAGAGTTTTTGTCATAAAGGAAGAAAGTCATGTCTGTTCAACTGAAATATAGAGTTTTAAAAGGAATCAGCGATCTTCTTTGCCGGCTTTCCTATGATAAAATTCTATGTATAGGCCGGTTTGTCGGACCTCTTGTGATGAATCGGATCAAAAAACAGAAAAATCGCGGTCTGGAGCAGATCATGACCGGTCTTGGATGCGGAAAAGAAGAAGCGGAACACATCCTCCAGCGGGTGTACCAGAACATCGGCATGTCTGTGATGGAAATGCTTTACATGCCCCGCCTCGTCAGGGAAAAAAGCCATATAGAGGATTATGTAAAGATTGATCATCCTGAATATTTAGAAGCGGCCTACGCGGAGGGGCGGGGCATCGTCGGGCTGACCGCGCATATCGGCAATTGGGAATGGCTCGGCGCAGGCCTTGCCCTTCATGGATATCCTACCTCTGCGATTGGCAAAAAACAGGCAGATGACGCGCTGATGAAGATCATCAATGAGTACCGCGCCCAGGCGGGGCAGCACATTTATCTGACCGGCACCGGCGGCTATGAAATGATTGCGGCAGCCCGTTCCATGAAGAAAAATCATATTCTCGGCTTTCTCTCCGATAAGGACGGAGGAAAAGCTGGGATCCCTGTCCAGTTTATGAACCGTGTATTTTCGTTTCCCCAGGGGCCGGCTATTTTTGCGAGAAAATTTAAAGCGCCGGTGCTGCCGCTGTTTATTACCCGTGATGACAATGGCCGTCATACCATCCGCATTGGGAAGCCTTTCCATTTTGAAGAGCAAGGCGATAAACAGATGGATCTGGTCAGAAATTCCCAGAAAATGGCGGATATTATGGAAGACTTCATCAAGCAGTATCCTTATGACTGGATGTGGTTCCAGCATCTTTTCTGGACGGAACCGGAAAAGATCCGCATGCTTCAAGAATTGAAAGAGAGGAATGCCCATGAGCAATAAAGCCGGTATCGTCCTTGCACTGCTGCTGCTTCTCATAGGCAGTATCTATCTTTTCCTGACGTCCGGCATTGAGGAAGCGCCGGAAGGAAGCGCCGCGCCGGTGATGGAATTTTCTGATACGGAGCTTCATGAAACAAAAGACGGAAAGCTCGTATGGCAGATGCAGGTCTCCCATATTGAAATGGATGCTGATAAAAATACAGCGAATTTATCAGGCGTGACAGGATATTTTAAAAATGAGGATATAGAGCTCCAGCTGAAGGCCGACAAGGGAAAAGCCCGGAGAAATGAAAAGATGCTATATCTGGAAGGGAATATCGAAGGAACCACCACGGACGGGGCTGTGCTCTATGCAGAAAACCTCACGTATGACGGGAAAACAGGCAGGCTGTCTACAGACAAGTCCTTTGTGCTGGATAAAGATGGGAAAGAACTGACCGCAGATTCCTTCACGGCAGACCGGGTGCTGCAGCAGGTGGAAGCGAAAGGCCATGCCAGATTGAAGGAAAAGGAGGAAGGAAAATGAAGCTGTTTTATGCTGCCGCGGTAGCTCTCTGCATCGCCCTGGGGGGAGCGGCCACAGTTTCCGCTGACGACATCAGCGCCGATGTGCTTACCTATAATGGAGAAACCAAAGTGGCTACTGCCAGGGGAAATGTAGTCATTCATGCCAATGAAGGCGCGGAAATGACAGGGCAGGAAGGGGAGTACCATTTCGAAGACCGCTCGGCGGTTCTTTCCGGGGGCGTGCACTACCAGAAAGGGGAGAGCACGATGACCGCGGATACGGTTTCGCTCGGCGGAGATAAAACGCTGACAGGAAACGGGAATGTAGTCATGTATGACGGACAGGAAAAGCGGACCATCAAAGGGGACCATGTGATTTACAATCCTGACACCGGATACAGCAAGGTGGATGGAAATGGATTTATTTCCACCCCTGATGGAAGTCTTTCGGCCCCTCTCATTGAAGGAAACTCGAAAGAAATCCGGCTCACCGCTTCCGGCGGGGTGACCTTTGAAAGTGAGGCGCATCAGCTGACTGGATCCGGGGATCAGGCAGTGTATACGAAATCACCGGATGCGGATGACGGGAAGGTGGTTCTCACCGGCCATGCAGAGGCGGAGCAGAATGGCAATACGTTCCATGGACCGGAACTTATTTTTACTCTCGCAGACAATTCTGTAAAGACCAATGGGCGGAGTACGCTGGTCATTACCAATACCGCCGGTCAGTAGGGAGAATGGCATGAAAATTGAAACGCATCATCTGATCAAACGGTACGGCGGACGCACGGTTGTGAATGATGTCAATGTGGAAGTATCCCAGGGAACCATTGTGGGGCTTCTTGGCCCGAACGGCGCAGGGAAAACTACTACCTTTTACATGGTGGTAGGGATTATTCGTCCTGATGAAGGGGATGTGTCAGTAGACGGCATTTCCATCAAGGATATGCCCATTCATGAGCGGCATCGTTTTGGAATCAGCTATCTTCCTCAGGAAGCGTCGATTTTCCGCAAAATGACAGTGTGGGACAATCTGATGTCCCTTCTGGAGACAAGAAAAGAACTGACGCCGCAGGAGCGGAAAGAAAAAGCGGAGTCCCTGCTCGAGGAATTTCATATTACCCATGTGAAAGATACCATGGGCAGCGCCCTTTCCGGCGGGGAGCGGCGCCGCGTGGAAATCGCCCGTTCCCTTACGATGGATCCTTCTTTCATTCTGCTGGATGAACCCTTCGCGGGCGTCGATCCTCTGGCGGTGGAAGATATACAGAGTGTGGTAGGACAGCTTAAAAATAAGGGAATCGGTATTTTGATCACAGATCACAATGTACGGGAAACGCTTCGTATTGTGGACCGCGCTTATATTTTGTCAGAAGGAAAAATTCTCCTGTCCGGGACGGCCGATGAAGTAGCGTACAATCCTACAGCGCGGAAATATTATCTGGGAGAGAATTTCAGTATATGACAGAGAATAGAGAGAGGGGGAATTTCTGATGCGCATTTTGGATAAATACATACTGAAGGAATTCCTCGGCCCGTTTTTATTTGGCATTGCTGCCTTTACGGCGATCTTTATCGGTGCGGATACGCTGATGAAAATCGCTGAATATGTTACGACATACGGAGCATCTGCCCTGTCGGCCATGAAGCTTTTCCTTCTGGCGGTGCCCCGGATTGTGGTCTATACCTTTCCTATGGCGGTTCTTCTTGGGTCGCTCATGTGCTTCGCCCGGCTTTCTTCTTCCAGTGAGCTCATCGTCATGCGTACAGCCGGTCAGGGGTTTCTCCGCCTGGCCATGCCTGTATTTGTGACTGCTTTTCTGCTGAGTCTGGGTGCGGTGGCTTTTAATGAATACATTGTTCCCTGGACCAATAATATGTACCAGCTGGTACTGAACCGGGAGGTCAAGCATAATATGCAGCCTGCCGTGACCAATCATATTGTGATCCGGGATGTGCAGAACGGGAAAATCAATCACCTTCTCTACGCGCGCCGTTATGATCCGGCGAAAAAAGAACTGCAGAATGTGACGATTCAGGAGTTTGAAAATGAGCAGGTGGTGCGCGTGGAAAACGCTCCGGCTGCGGTATGGAAGAACGGCGCCTGGTATATGACCAACGGCGTGATCTATGACCTTGCCTCTGACGGTGTGGAGCATATGGTCCATTTCCAGCAGCAGGTGATTCCTTACGCCCAAACCCCTTCAGAGATCCAGCATAAGCAGAAGGACCTCGACGAGATGACTATCCGCGAGCTGAGAGAGCAGCGCATGGCTTACCGCGCGGCCCATGAAGATACCGCGGAAATTGATATGACCGTGCAGCAGCGCTTTACTCTGCCGCTGGCCAGCTTTATTTTCGCTCTGATCGGAGCGCCGCTGGGCGTACAGAAGCAAAGATCTTCCTCTTCCATTGGATTTGGGCTGTCTGTGGTGATTATATTCATGTACTACGCGGTCATGACTTTTACCGGCTCTATCGGAAAGGGACATGTGATTCCGCCGGAACTTGCGGCGTGGCTGCCCAACCTGATCGCGGCAGCGGTCGGCATTTTCCTGATCCGCAGGGTATCCCGCTGAAGATTTTCCCTATTTCTATATTTATGATGTGCAGGGGGCGCTTATGTTTATCGGCATTTTCATGTTTCTGGTGCTCATTGCCATGGGCGGCCTCATTGCGTTTCTCGGCGATAAAATCGGCTCCAAAGTAGGGAAAAAACGGATGACCCTCTTTGGGCTGCGTCCCAAATATACATCCATTATCGTGACGATCATATCGGGCACGCTCATTTCCTTTCTGACCATCGCTGTACTGGCTGTAGTCAATGAAAATGTGCGGGTCGCCCTGTTTGGGCTCAACAAGCTTTACGCGGAGATGGACCAGCTCAATGCGGATATTGCCTCCAAAAACAAAGCGCTTGATGAGGGGAAACTTCTGCTCCAGCAGCGGAGCGATGAAGTACAGGATATGGAGCGGCGCACCCGGACCATGTCATCTGAACTGGACCGGGTAGAGTCCCAGAGAAATTACATGGAAAGCCAGCTCGCCGTCATACAGTCCGCGTATGACGCGGCGCAGGCGGATGTGGCTTCTTCCGCGGCGGAAATTGAAGAGCTGGAAAACACAAAGAAAGAACTGACCGGCAATATTACCCGCCTCAGTGAGGAGCGGAAATCCCTTGTGGCCAGCATTGAAGCGATCCGGGAAGGAACGGTGATTTTCCGTGCCGGCCAGGTTTTAAATTCTGCCGTGGTGGACGCGGGCATGTCCCCGGAGACGGCGTCTCAGGTTTTGGCAAGCGTGCTCCGTGATATCAACAATGCGCTCCGGGAACGTCTCAATATCCAGGATGAACAGGCTGTGGTGGTACGTGTTCAGAAAGAGGAGTTTGACCGGGCAGCGGCAGCCATTACCGGTTCTTCTGTGAAAAAACTGGTCCGTGTCACCGCGGCGGGAAATATCATCCTTGGCGAATCAGCGGTTGTGGATTTTGATATTCATGACAATGTGCTGGTTTACAAAGAGGGTGATGTGGTATTGTCCACCGATATGCGGCAATACAAATCCTATAAGAATCATGATCTGAAAGTGCTCCATTTCCTGCGGGATATCAATCATGCGGCGACGAAAAAGGGCGTGCTTCCCGATCCGATTACAGGCAATGTAGGGCAGCTGGAGACGCGCGAAATGCTCGATGTGATCCAGCGGGTGAAAGAATTGAATGGAAAATGCCGTCTCACTGCGGTAGCCAAGCATGATACCTATACGGCAGGCCCGGTGGTGATTGATGTGAAGGTGGAACCGCTATGATTTTGGCTATAGATCCAGGATCGGATAAAACGGGAATGGCTGTCCTCTATGAGGATGGCCGCCTCCAATGGAAGGGAATTATTCCGTCCCGTGATGTGGAAAAAGAAGCGGCTGCAGCGCTTCGGCAGTACCATCTAAGTGCTGTGGTTATGGGAAATGGCACGAGACACAGGGAAATGAAAGCGCGCCTGGAAAAGGTGCTGGCCGCAGGGGCATCTTCCCTGCCTGTCACGCTGGTCGATGAAAAATATACCACAGAAATGGGCAAAGCCCGTTATTGGGAAGAGCACAAACCAAAGGGCTGGATGAGGCTCCTTCCGAAAGGGATGCGTACGATCCCTGTTCCGGTCGATGATTATGTGGCCTGGATTATCGGGCAGATTTATTTAGGGCTTGTGAAACCGGAAGATGTAGGTCATAAAAAAGTATAATGACCGTATGAGAGGCTGGGAGATTTCCCGGCCTTTTTTGGAACCTTTTCTGGTTGTACAGAGGAGACGGGCCTTGTATAATACGGAAAGCATGTTTAGGGAGCAAGCCTCCCATTCTTCTGTATGGAAGACGGGTGCTTCCATTCTTGAGGAGGGTTGTTATGGGAAACTTCCAGAGAAAAGATCCATGGCTGCGCGGACTCTTTTCCTTGATGGGCGAATATTGGAAAAGTGAGGAGCAGAAAGGAGCCTGGCTTTACCTGGCAGGGATCGTGATTCTTACGATGGCCGCCGTGTATATGACGCTCCTCTTAAATGACTGGTTTAATTCTTTCTACAGTGCCCTCCAGAATTATGACGCCGATGCGGTATACAAGGGGCTCATCCGCTTTACCGGCCTTGCTTTCGCGTACATCGCGTTCTCTGTGTACGCTTATTATCTGCAGCAGCGGCTGTCTCTCCGGTGGCGAAACTGGATGACCAGGAAGTACCTCGATCGATGGACAGGGGGCCAGATGTATTACCGGATGGAAATGTTTTCTTCCGGCACAGCAGACAATCCGGATCAGAGAATTTCTGAGGATATCAATCTGTTTACCCAGCAGACCCTGTCTTTTGCCATGGGCCTTTTAAAAGCGGTGACGACCATACTCTGCTTTATCGCCGTTTTGTGGGGGCTGTCCGACCCTCTTTCTTTTACGGCGTGGGGCTATACATGGCATGTATATGGATACCTTGTATGGGCGGCGCTTATTTATTCCATCATCGGCACATGGGTTACCCATAAAGTAGGACACCGGCTGGTAGCGCTGAATTACACGCAGCAGCGCTTTGAGGCGGATTTCCGTTTCAGTATGGTACGGCTCAGGGATACGGCGGAAAGCGTGGCTTTCTACAGCGGGGCCATTACGGAGAAAAAACTTCTTCTCCGCCGGTTCCAGCATGTGCTTATCAATATGATGGCCATCATCAGGAAGCAGAAGCAGCTCTCGTGGCTGACCAACAGCTATGGACAGATAGCCATTATTTTTCCTTTTGTGGTGGCGGCGCCGCGGTACCTGGCCAAGGAAATTTCTCTTGGCGGGCTGATGCAGGTGGCTAACTGCTTTGGAAAAGTGCAGGAATCGATGTCCTATTTTGTAGACGTTTATGCCAATCTGGCTGCATGGAAATCCTGTGCAGACCGTCTTCTTTCCTTTACGCACCATATGGAAGACATCGAGACAGAAGAAAACCGGGAGAAAGGACGCTGCCGCTATGAGCCGGGAGATCGGATGGAACTGCGTGACGTCACCGTTTCTGCCCCGGGCGGGCGGACCCTTCTTTGCCATGGCAGTCTTTCCATAGAGCCGGGAGACAGGATGCTTCTGAAAGGACCTTCCGGGGCGGGAAAATCCACCATACTCCGGGTGCTTGCCGGGCTCTGGCCCTATGCGGAGGGAACGGTGGTGTATCCCGAAAAGGGGCGGATGATGTTCATTCCCCAGAAGCCGTACATGCCGATAGGGACACTTCGCGAAGCCGCGTCTTATCCGGGACGGCCGGTGGAAGCAGCGCGTCTGGTGCCGCTTCTTGAAGCGATGGGACTTTCCCATTTGAAGGACAAACTGGACATGGAAAAAGACTGGTCTCATGCGCTCTCTCTGGGAGAGCAGCAGCGCCTCGCTTTTATCCGTATTTTTCTGCAGTCTCCTTCCTGGGTGATCCTTGATGAGGCTACATCGGCCATGGATGAGGAAATGGAGGAGAAAGCCTACAGGAAGCTCACTGCCATGCCGGGCGTGACCATTGTCAGTGTGGGGCATCGATCCACTTTGGGCCAATGGCATAACAAGACCGTATCCATCAGTCAAGAATCTCTGAAAATAGAATGAGCCTCAGAGGAGAGCAGATCTATATCTCATATAGAAAAGAATGACATTCACAGGTATAATACATGTAGTATCAGGAAAATGGATCTGCCCGCCGCGTCATGGCAGCGGGGAAGAATTTCCTGGAATTTGATCCAGAGGAGGATATTGTTATGGCAGATGTAACACAGTTCAAAGGACCTGTAAAAAATGAAAAAGCAGATAAATTTGAAGCGTATCTGAAAGCCAACCAGATGAACTTCTTTTTGAGAGATCCTCTGCCCAATGATGAAAATGGCACGGTCATCTTCAAGTCGAATATTGAAGCGGAAGGGCAGAGACTGCCTGTAGGCATTATTACCGACAATACGGTTTACACGATTATCCGCGTACAGGTAGGGACGGGCCTCATTAAAGACAGCAACCGGGAAAAGTTCAACGAATTTCTGAATGAGCTGAACCGGAGCTACAAAGTCTTTAAATATGTAGCTTCCGATGACGGCACACTGTTCCTCGATTCGTGCATTCCCAGCACAGCGGAATTTTTCGATCCGCAGATCGTCCGTGTCATTCTGGATGTGATCGTCAATCACCTGCAGGAAGAATATAAGACGATTATGAAAAAAGCGTGGGATTGAGAAAATCCTTTTTGCTTTTTTGATTCATAAGAAATATACAGCGC
>CAUBUJ010000010.1 GCA_958439155.1 uncultured Veillonellaceae bacterium | reverse complement strand
ATATTGGCTATTCTTAATAAAGAAAAAATTCCTTCTGTGGGGAAACGCAGGGGAATCATTGGTGCTGTCAATATCGAAGAGGAAGATATGAGACAATTTTGGATATACCTGGCAGGGGTGCTGCTTTTTTTGTGGCCCCATGGGGCGGGGGCGGTGGAGCTGACGGCGGTGTTTCCTTATTCTCTCACCGCGGACAAGGGGGAGAAGGCGCCTTCCGGAAGCACCCAGCTTTTGTACTGGAATATAGAGCAGATCAATGGCCCGTCGAAGGCGGCGGAAGTAACGGTGACGCTGCCGGAGGGCTTCCAGGTCTCTCCCGGCGAGGGTTGGGATCTGGATGAAAATGGGCGGACCGCGAAAACGGAGCGGATCCTGCCGGAAGGGTATGGCAATGTATTTGATGCCCTTCCTGTGAAGATCCTCCACGATACGGCTCCAGGAAATTATCATTTTTCCGTGTTCATGAGAAGCGGCGGAGAGGAAAAAACGGTGGATCTGCCTTTTGCGGTGACGTCAGGGGAGGCGGCAGGAAAAGCCGGGCGGAAAAAGTCCATTGGTTGGTATATACAGAATGTGACAGTCCCGGTGGATGAGAACGGCAATAAAGATGACCGGCAGGCGCAGAATACGATTTTCATCCAGGACAGGACTCTCGAAACGATCCGGAGCCGCCTTACAGGAAAAGGCGGGGCGGACTGGAACGCGCTTCGGAATACGCCGGTGACCTATGTGCTCGTGGAACTGCGGAATCCGAAAAAGGATGTGCGGAATCTTCATTTCAAGGCAGAGCTTCGGGACCGGCGGACCGGGGCAGTGGTGCCGGGGCTGCTGCAGCCGGGAGAAGGAGGCGCTGCCGCATCGGAGAGCGGCGCTGCCGAGGCGGTGATCGGCCTGACGGGAAGTACGGTGCAGACGGCGGTGCTTCCTCTCTTCTGTGATCCGGAGATTTTGGAAGAAGGAGATTATTTTCTCCGCATTGCCATCGGCGACGGAGATACGGAGCGCACCACGGAGACGCCGGTGACGGTGGCGAAGAAGAAACAGATGGGGCTCATGATTCTGGGCTTTTCCCTGTGCTGCCTTCTGGCGGTGCTCTTTTCCCTGCGCCGTCTCAACCGGTGCATCCGGCGGATCGGCGCCGGCGGGGATATTTCGGTGGCCCTTTTCGCGGCGCTTGCTTTTGGCGGCGTGGTGGTGCCGGTGACGCTTTTCGGGGATTTCCTTCATGTGATTCTTGGGCCTTTCGCCGGTCTGGCTACAGGGCTTCTCTCCGGGGTGCTTCAGTACCTGCTCCTGATGGCGCTTCTCATGCTGCTCCGGCGGCCCGGCACGGCGGCGCTTTTCTTTGTGATGAAATGGCTGCTGGCAGGGCTCCTTTTCGGCCGGTTCACGCCGGTAGCGGTGCTGAATTACGCCGTGTACATCGCCATTGTGGAAACGGCGCTGTATCTGTCCAGCTTCTACAGAAAAAAGGAAATCGCCGGCGCATATAAAGTTTTTGTGTGCGTCCTCATGGGTCTCGCCGACATGGGAATTACCTTTATCAATCTGGAGCAGATCATGTTCTTCTACCGTCTCTATTACGCGGACTGGTTCATCGGTCTTTACGCGGTGGTGAATGGCCTTCTTTACAGCACCATCGGAAGTTGGCTCGGGATCCGCATCGGGGAAAGGCTGCGGCAGGTGATGGGACAATGATGCTTTCTGTGGAACAGTTTTCCTGCCGGTACAGGCAGAGAAAGAAACCAACTCTGACAGGGGTGGATCTTTCCATCAGGGAAGGGGAAATGGTGCTTATCGCGGGCCGTTCCGGCTGCGGGAAGTCTACGCTCATCAAGGCGGTCACAGGCCTTCTGTCCCGGGAAGAGGCGGAAACTTCCGGTTCCATTTTCCTCGGCGGGGAGAATACGGCGGATATGACCGCAGAAACGATTGGTCTTCTGGCGGGGACGGTGTACCAGACGCCGGATGACCAGCTTTTCGCCATGACCGTATGGGATGAGGCTGCTTTTTCTCTGGAAAACAGGGGCGCTTCTCCTGCGGTGATCCGCCGGGAGGTGGAGCGGGCCCTTGCGAAAACAGGTCTTTCCGCCCTGGCCGGTCACAGCATCCATGCCCTTTCCGGCGGACAGCGGCAGCGTCTGGCTCTCGCAGCGGTCCTTGTGACCCATCCAAAGCTTCTCATCCTGGACGAGCCGGTGAGCCAGATGAATCCCCAGGGGGTGCAGGATTTTCTCTGTCTGCTCCAGCGGCTGAACCGGGAAGAGGGGATGACCATCCTCGTGGTGGAGCACCGGGTGAATGAGCTGGCACCGTACTTTCCGCGCCTCGCCGTGATGTACGAAGGGCATTTTATCTACGACGGACCCACCGAAGAGGCGTGGCGCGCTATCGGCTCTTCTGACCAGTACGGCCTCCGGGAGCCGCAGACGGTGCGCCTTGGACGGGAGCTGGGCCTTCCTGTCCTTTCTTCCAGCGTAGAAAAGACAGCGGAAGAAATCAGAGAGGCAGGGATTTCTTTCGTTTCTGCCATTCCTCATGAAAAGACAGCGCCGGGGACACCTCTCCTGGAGGTGCGGGATCTGTCCTATACTTACCCGGGGAGCGGGGAAGAGACGCTCCATCACATTTCCATGACCCTTGAGAAAGGGAAAATCCATGCGCTTATGGGATTTAACGGCGCAGGGAAGTCAACCTTCCTCAATCTTTTGAGTGGTCTCGAAAAAGCAGAGAAAGGAACGCTTTTCCTCAAGGGCCGTCCTATGGAAGGCCGTTTCTGGCATGTAGGCTACATGCGGCAGGAAGCGGACCTGATGCTTCTCACTGATACAGTGGCAGAGGAAATGAAGTGGAACAATCCGGATCTCACCGAGGAAGGGCTGGACCGGCTCCTCCATGATCTGCATCTCGCCCATTACCGCCGGGATTTCCCTCTTGCCCTCAGCAAGGGGCAGCGTCTCCGGGCGGTGCTGGGGGCCATGCTGGCCCGGCGGGATAACTGGCTCCTCCTGCTTGATGAGCCTACCACCGGGCAGGACCAGAAAAGTTTGTCTGAAATCAAGCGGCTCCTCCTTATGGCAGCGGCTGAGGGGCGGACGGTGCTTCTTGTGACCCATGACACGGAGCTCGCGTCGGAAATCGCGGGCGAAGTCTTCCTCATGGCAGGGGGACGGATCATTGGGCAGGGCACGCCGCGGGACGTGCTGGGGAATAGGGCGCTTCTGTCGGCAGGTGGTCTCTCCGCGCCGCCCATGCTGGCCCTTTCCGAAAAACTCGGCATCGAGCCGTGCATTACAGTGGAGGAGGTGATGCGCCATGTCCATGCGGGATGTGTGGGAAGGGGCGTCCGGTGATTCCTGGTTTGCCCGGCTGGATGGACGGACGAAGCTGTCCATGCTCTTCCTTTTTTCCGTCCTGGTTATTCTGATTGACAATCCGAGGACGCTTTTCTATCTCTTTGCTTTTTCTCTCGCAGTGCATATTTTTGCAGGCACTTCGTTTCAGAAATGGCGGGTCCTTGCTCTCTTTGTGCTTCTGGCCCTGTGGGGATCTATCGCAAGCCAGGCGCTTTTCTTCGCGCAGAATCCGAAAACGCCAGTGGCGACGCTCATTTCCCCGGAGTTTCCCCTTCTTGGCTATGTGACGGGCGGACTCTTTATTTACCGGGAAGGGATCATTTACGGAGCGGTTCAGGGGATGCGCTCCGCCTCGCTCCTTGCCATGGGGCTTCTCCTCTGCTGGGGCAGCGACCCGCGGCAGCTTTTAAAAGGACTCACTGCATGGCATCTCTCGCCGCAGGCGGCATTCATGCTGGTGACGGCACTCCGTTTCTTCCCTGTTCTCGCGGCAGAAGCAGGGGAGGTGGTGACGGCGCTCCGCCTCCGGTCCCGCACAAGAAGCGGCCGGAGTGGCACTATCCGGTATCTGCCTTATATCATCAAGCCCCTTCTCGCGCGGTGTCTCCGCCGGTCCCAGACGCTCTCCCTCTCCGTAGTGAGCCGCGGCCTTTTTCTGGCGAAGGAAAAGAAGGGGGAGCCCTGGAGACGGCAGGAAAAATACAGCTGCGCCGCGGTGCTCCTTCTCTGTCTTGCTGTCGGGACGGGGAAAATTTTGTATGCCCTTTCGGAACAGGGGCTCTATTTCGGCGTCTTCCGCTGGGTCTATGACTGGACCAAATTGTACTTGTAGCAAAAGGCCCCGCCTGGGGAGTGACCATTTTCCTCTGTTGTATTTCCGCAGATGGAAGGGAGGTTTCTTATGAGCCGCATAAAAAGTGCTGTGATTTTTCTGCTTCTCGCGCTGTCTCTGGCGGCGCTCTTCTGGCTCACCTCCTCGAGGACGCCGTGGCAGATCTTTCAAAAACAGGAAATGGAAGAGGGAACCGCCATTTCTCTCGGGGATCTGGCAGGGCAGAATTATGACCGCATGGGGTTTGCCGGCGGCGTCGTCCGCTATACCGCGAGGGACAGGGGATGGATCGTCGGTACGGAACGGGGAGAGCTTTTCCATTTCGATGAGGAAGGGCGGCAGAAATGGATGCATCCCCTCGGCACAGGCCACATCAAGGCGCTGGCAGTGAGCGCTGACGGCGGTACCATCTACGCCGGGGAGAGCAGCGCCGAAGGGAATCTTTACGCCATCGACGCGGAGAAAGGGGATATTCTGTGGCAGTTCTCCGGCGCCTCTGTGATTGGCCGGGATCTGTCCATCCGGTCCATGCCGGCGCCGGTTCATATTTCTGTGGATGAGAACGGCCATGTGTACGCCGCGTTCTTCCGTTTCTCCCTGGCCCCTGACGGGAGCCGCCTCTATATCGCTCGGATCCTTGCTTTTGACAAAGACGGGACGGAATTATGGCGGTATCCGGAGAAGGAAAATATGGACTGCTGGCCTGCGTGGAATACGGTGAGCACGAAGGCGGGGCTTCTCGCTTTCGGGACCAGCAATTATGACAATTTAAGTACGCTGCGGTACAATAAGAATATCTACCTGCTCCATCTCGCGGATGGGACGGAAGCGGGAAGCACCGTCATTCCGGCGGCGCCTCAGTTCGCCAGCACCACCATGCGGAACGGGCCGAATTTCTCCCCAGACGGCCAGTACCTCACCGCCATGGCGAGCGACGGCAGGGCCTTCCTTTTCGACAATACGGGAAAACTTCTCTGGATGCGTCCTGTGTCCGGCGCGGAGAAAGCGGCCGGTTCCTGGATCAATGCGGCCGGGCGGGACGCGTATGTTGTGAGCGGGGGCGTCGTGTTCGGCACGATCAATACATTTACCAGGGAAAACTGGCAGACCCCGTCGCCGGTGCTCCATCCTTCGAGCAATACCATGTTCTTTTTCCGTTTGAACGGAGATTTTCTGTGGAAGTACCAGGCCGGCGGGGAGATTGAGGAAATGGACTTCGGCGGCGGCCGGGCGGCTCTTGCGGTGGGGCGGAATGTGCGGACCCACAATTACAAAGTCCATGGCGCGGCGGCAGTGGATCTGTCGGGCGGAAAGGAAATTTCTTTCTTCCACACAGCGGGCCCGGTGCAGTCCATCGCCATCTCCGCTGACGGGAGGCGCATGGCAGGGATTGAAGTGCCTGCGGTGACACCGGAAGGCAGTCTCCTCGGCGCGTACCGCCTCCATTTGTGGGATCTGAAGTAAGCCGCGGCCCGGTGCTCCCTTTCTTTTTTCATTTTTGCCGTTTCTATGGTTCTTCTATAGAAAGGAAATGCGATGATCAAGCATTTGATGCATTATTATAAGAATTACCAAATGATCCTTGCCGGGGTGATTATCGGTACCTTTATCACATCCGCGCTGGATCTGGTATTTCCTGTGGTGGTGCGGGATATCATCAACCGGGTGCTCCCTGAAAAAGATCTGGAAGCGCTATGGACCGGCTGTATTCTGCTCCTTGCGCTGTATGGGGCCAATTTTATTATGCAGTACGCCGTGGCTTACTATGGCCATGTGATGAGCGCCGGCATTGAGCATGATATGCGCCGCGATATTTTCGCCCATTTGGAATCTCTTTCCTTTCATTATTTTGATAATGAAAAAACAGGACAGCTTTTGTCCCGCATTACCAGTGACATCACGGAAATGAGTGAGCTTTCCTTCCGGGGACCCAATGATTTCCTCATCTGCGGTGTCACCATGGCAGGGACCCTGGCGATCATGGTCTATATGAACTGGCAGCTGGCCCTGCTCATCGGGATCCTTCTCATTATTAAATCCATCCAGACGGTGGATACGAACCAGCGCATGAAGAAAGCCTTCCGCCGGAACCGGGTGAAAATGGGGGAGATCAGCGCCCGCGCGGAAGAAAGTCTCTCCGGCATCCGCCTCACGAAAGCCTTTGCCCAGGAGCCGTATGAGCTCGCCCGGTTTGAAAAGAAAAGCGATGAGCTTCGGGATACGCGGTGCGCCTCATACAAACTGGTCGCCGCTTTCGGCTCGGGGATGAACCTTTTCACCAATGTGATCAATATCGCGGTTCTTCTCGCCGGAGGCCTGATGATCGCCCAGGGAGAGCTTGCTTTCTCCGACCTGGTGGCGTTCCTGCTGTATGTCAATATTTTCATGAAGCCTGTCTTCCGTCTCACCATTCTGGCGGAAATTTACCAGCGCGGCATGGCAGGGCTCCGGCGCTTCGAGGAAATCATGCGCACGAAGCCGTCCATTACGGATCCGGCCCATCCGGTGCCGTGCACGTCGCTCAAAGGGGAGATCGGATTTGATCATATGAGCTTCGGCTACGATCCGGGCCGTCTCATCCTGAAAGATCTGGACTTTACCATCAAGGCAGGGAGCACCACCGCATTTGTAGGGGAAACCGGCGCGGGGAAGAGCACCCTCGTTTCCCTGCTGCTCCGCTTCTATGATCCCACCACAGGGAAGATTACCATTGACGGGCACGATGTGAAAGACTATGCCCAGCGGGATCTGCGCAGGCAAATCGGCATCGTCCAGCAGGATGTGTTCCTTTTCTCTGATTCCATCGCGGAAAACATCGCCTACGGCAGGGAAGGGGCCTCGATGGAGGAGATCCAGAGCGCTGCCCGGATGGCTGCGGCAGACCAGTTCATCCAGGAACTGCCCAAGGGCTACGACACGAAAGTGGGCGAGCGCGGTGTGAAGCTCTCCGGCGGACAGAAGCAGCGCATTGCCATTGCCCGAGTCTTCCTGAAGAACCCGCCGGTGGTCATTCTCGATGAAGCCACGTCTTCCCTCGATACGCAGACGGAAGAGCAGATCCAGGAAACGCTGGACGCGCTCTCCAAAGACAGGACCACTATCATCATTGCCCACCGCCTCTCTACGGTGCGGAATGCGGACCGCATCATTGTCCTCGATCATGGGCAGATTCTCGAAGAAGGCACCCATGAATCGCTTCTCGCTCGGGGCGGCAAGTACTTCCAGCTCTATGAAGCGCAGAAGAAAAATAAGAAAGACTGAGAGACGCCGGGAAATCCCCTTGACAAAATGTTAGATTTCTACTATAGTACTACCAACAAATGCAGTGAAAGAGACATGAACAGGAAAGAGTCTCCCTGAAGAGAGTCTGCGGCTGGTGCGAGCAGATGCGGCTTTTCCGGTTTACCCCTCTGAAGCAGGGACGCGGAAATCAGTATGCGTCTCCGGTTTGTACCGTTATGAACTGACAAGTGGATTCGTACGAATCTAATTGGGTGGAACCACGGAAGACAGCTTTCGTCCCTTGCGGACGGGAGCTTTTTGTTTTGCATAGGGAAAGCAGGCGCCCCAGGCCGGCTTTCCCAGGAAAGGAATGAACATGGTTAAGATTTTTTTGAAAGACGGGAAAGAACTGAATTTTGACGCTCCTGTATCCCTCTTCGAAGCAGCAAAGAAAATTTCCAACAGCCTTGCGAAAAACGCGCTGGTTGCCAAAGTCAACGGCGAACTCACTGATCTGCGCGATCCTATTGAGGACGGCGCCAAAGTGGAATTCTTCACCAAGGAAGATCCGGAAGGCCTTTTTACTCTCCGCCACACCTGCTCCCATATTCTAGCCCAGGCGCTGCAGCATCTCTATCCCGGCATCAAATTCGCCATTGGACCGGCGATCGACACCGGTTTCTACTACGATGTAGACAGCGATCACGTATTCAGCCAGGAAGATTTCGCCGCCATTGAAAAAGAAATGGCCAAGATCATCAAGGAAAACCTGCCTATCGAAAAGAAAGAACTCTCCCGGGAAGAAGCGCTCGCTTTCTTCAAGGAAAAGAAGCAGGATTACAAAGTGCTTCTCATTGAAGATCTGCCGGAAGACGCGAAGATTTCCATTTATACCCAGGGCGACTTCACAGACCTCTGCGCAGGCCCTCATGTCCGTTCCACCGGCAAGGTGAAATCGTTCAAACTCATGACAGTGGCCGGCGCGTACTGGCGGGGCGACTCGAAGAACAAGATGCTCCAGCGCATTTACGGCACAGCCTTCTTCAATAAAGAAGACCTGGATCATTTCCTCTTTGTCCGGGCAGAAGCGGAAAAGCGGGATCACAGAAAGCTCGGCAAGCAGATGGATCTCTTCAGCTTCCATGAAGAAGGACCGGGCTTCCCCTTCTTCCATCCGAAGGGAATGACTCTCCGCAATCTCCTCATGGAATATGAAAGAGAGCTCTTCAAAAAGTATGATTATGAAGAAATCATGACCCCGATCATCCTGTCCAAGCAGCTCTGGGTACAGTCCGGCCACTGGGATCATTACCGGGAAAACATGTACTTCACCAAGATCGACGGCGAAGACTACGCGGTCAAGCCGATGAACTGCCCCGGCGGAATCCTTTACTTCAAGACCCGTCAGAGAAGCTACAAGGAACTGCCCAAGCGGGTCGGTGAATTCGGCCTCGTACACCGCCATGAACTGAAAGGCGCCCTTCACGGTCTCTTCCGGGTACGGTGCTTCACCCAGGACGATGCCCACATTTTCATGACCCCGGACATGATGGAAGGCGAAGTCATCAAGACGCTCCATATGTTCCAGGATCTGTACGGCGTATTCGGCCTGCCCTACCATGTGGAACTGTCCACCCGTCCGGAAAACTCCATGGGCTCTGATGAACTCTGGGAAATTTCCACAAACGCTCTGAAGAATGCCATTGAAAAAGCAAATGTGCCTTATGTGATCAATGAAGGGGACGGCGCGTTCTACGGACCGAAACTGGACTTCCACATTGAAGACTCCTTGGGCCGGACCTGGCAGTGCGGCACCATCCAGATGGATATGCAGCTGCCGGAACGGTTCGATGTGAACTACATCGGCGAAGACGGCGAAAAACACCGCGCTGTCATGATTCACCGCGCCGGCTACGGCAGCATCGAACGTTTCCTGGGCATCCTGATTGAACATTTCGCAGGGGCTTTCCCGACCTGGTTTGCGCCGGTCCAGGTGAAAGTCATTCCTGTGGCCCAGTCCCATATGGAATACGCCCGTGAAGTGGCAGAAACGCTCGCGGAATCCAATGTCCGGGCAGAACTGGAAGAAGCCAATGAAACGCTTGGATACAAGATTCGCAAGGCCCAGACGGAAAAAGTGCCGTACATGCTGATCATCGGCGACAAGGAAGTCAAAGCCCGCACCGTATCCGTGAGAAGCCGCAAGGACGGAGACCAGGGCAGCCAGATGCTTCCTGTCTTCATTGCCGGCCTGATCCGTGAAATCAAGGAACGGAGCCTTTGATGCAAAGAGAACTGCAGAGCGCCGACGTAGGGCGCGCCGCTCTCCGGATGGCTCTGTCTGAGACAAGACCGATCGAAGCGGATCTCCGGGAAAGCCTCGCCCAGGAAGGAATCCGCGCGGTGGCCGTCAATTTCGGAGGCCGTTTCCCGGATATTCTGCCGAAAATCTTCGAGTCTGCCATCGTCGCTGCCCAGCGGCAGCATGTGGTGTCCGATACCCACGTAGGGGACGGGGCGGTGCTCGGCGCGGTGGAATCGGCGATTGAGCAGATCAAGCTCAAAGCCCTCGGCATGAATATCGGCGGCAAGATCGGCATTGCCCGGTGGAACGAGCATCTCTGCGTAGCGATCTACGTAGGGGTAGGGGTTCTCCGCTTCAATGAAGTGGCAGTAGGGATGGCGCACCGGGCGCTCCGGAATGACCTGGACTGAGGAGGAACGTTCCTTTTCACAGGGAAATCACAATTTTAATGCAATTTGTTTTTGAATTCTTGACAAATACGAAGACCATGCGTATAATATATACGTATTGATTGCAAGCAGAAGTCATCCGCTTCTCACCTTACAAGGCTCACGCTACTAAGGTCACGTATGAATTCAAGGCGGACGGCTCATGCCGTCCGTTTTTACTTGCAATGATGTCTTTTTCGGAGGTGAAAAGAATAGGTAAGGAACTCCGTATCAATGATGATATCCGCGCCCGCGAAGTGCGTGTCGTCAGCGATACAAATGAACAGTTGGGGATCATGACTCTCCACGAAGCGATTCGTGCAGCAGAGGATAAAGGACTTGATCTCGTGGAAGTCGCACCGAACGGGAAACCGCCGGTCTGCCGTATCATGAATTATGGCAAGTACAGATACGAACAGCAGAAACGCGACAAGGAAGCTAAGAAGAAACAGAAAGTTTTCCAGATCAAAGAGGTCAAACTGCGTCCTAACATTGAAGACCATGACTTCTATGTGAAACTCAAGCACGCACAGCGTTTCCTGGGTGACGGGAACAAGGTCAAGGTGACCATTATGTTCCGCGGCAGAGAAATGACGCATCCTGAACTTGGCAGAGATGTCCTTGACCGCGTTGTCAAAGAATTGGGCGATGCGGTTGTTCGTGAAAAACCGCCGAAAATGGAAGGCCGCAATATGATCATGATTATTGCGCCGAAAGCTTAATCGAAGGAGAGATTATTATGCCGAAAATGAAAACACGCCGCGCTGCAGCAAAGCGCTTCACTGAAACCGGTTCCGGTCAGTTCAAGAGAAACAAAGGCTTCCACAGCCACATTCTCGAAAAGAAGTCCCCGAAGAGAAAGAGAAATTTCAGAAAAGCAGCACTTGTTTCCAAGTCTGATTACAAACGCGTAGCAAGAATGCTTCCGAACGGCTAATAAAGGAGGATTTATAGAATGGCAAGAGTAAAAAGCGGACTGACCAACCACGCAAGACATAAAAAGATTCTGAAACTGGCGAAGGGCTACAGAGGCGCCCGTCATTCCCAGTTCCGCAAGGCCAATGAACTGGTCATGAAGGCTCTCTATTACGCAAGAAGAGACCGGAGAGCGAAGAAGAGAGAATTCCGTAAGCTCTGGATCGTCCGCATCAACGCGGCAGCCCGTCAGAACGGCCTCACCTACAGCCGTCTCATCGCCGGCCTCACCAAGGCAGGTATCGAAGTGAACCGCAAGATGCTTTCTGAACTGGCGATTCATGATCCCGCTGCGTTCACCAAGCTTGCGGAAGCAGCAAAGAACGCGTAATTACAAAGAAAACGCTGTGCCTGCGGCACGGTGTTTTTTTCTGCCTTTTTCCGGACTTTCGAGGCCGCCTGAAAAAGGACATAGAAAAACATCCCTCCAAAGCGGGGGATGTTTTTCTATGGATTATTTTGACAGATCGAGAGAGCGGATCTTCTGGCGGAGCGGGAGGATGGACGACGGTGCTACCGAGAGTTCGTCCACTTTCATCCGCAGGAACGTTTCCGTCATGGACAGGTCCGAGGCAAGCTCGCCGCAGATGCCCACCCAGATGCCTGCTTTATGGGCGTTTTCGATGGTCATTTCTACCAGCTTCAGCACGGCCGGATGGTGGGGGTTAAAGAATTCAGAGAGCCCTTTGGCGTTCCGGTCCACCACGAGGGTGTACTGGGACAGGTCGTTGGTGCCGATGGAGAAGAAGTCCACTTCTTTGGCCAGCTTGTCGCTGATGAGCGCCGCTGCCGGCGTTTCTACCATGATGCCCACTTCCATGTGCTTGTCGTAGGGGATGCCTTCCTTGTCCAGTTCCGCCTTCACTTCGCCGAGAATTTCCTTGGCTTTCCACACTTCCCACACAGAGGTAATGAGGGGGAACATAATGGAAGCGCGGCCGTAGACGCTGGCCCTGAGAATGGCCCGGAGCTGGGTCTTGAAAATTTCCGGATGGGTGAAGCAGATCCGGATGGCACGCATGCCGAGAGCGGGATTGTCTTCTTTGGGGAGGCCCACAGAGGAGGCCTGCTTGTCGGCGCCTACGTCGACGGTGCGGATGATCACTTTCCGGCCGGCCATGGTTTCGAGGACCAGCTTGTAAATCTTGAACTGTTCCTCTTCCGTAGGCAGGGTGTCCGGGTGTTTCATGTAGATGAATTCGCTCCGCAGGAGGCCGATGCTTTCCGCGTCGTTCTGCATGACCGCGGCAATATCGCCGGCACTGGAAATGTTGGCAGAGAGCTCAATTTTCTGCCCGTCCTTGGTCACGCTGGGAAGGCCGCGGTACTTGCCGAGAAGATCTTTCAAGTGATCCGATTCCTGCTGCTTTTCCTTCATCTTTCCCAGAAGGGCCTGGTCAGGATCGATATAGACCGTGCCGGTGAAGCCGTCGATCACAGCGGGGTGACCGTCATATTCGATGCCGATTTCTTTGCCTGTGGCGACGATGGCCGGTACGCCGAGGGTGCGCGCCAGGATGGCCGTATGGGAATTGGGATTGCCCTCAGAGGTAATGAATCCGAGGATTTTATTTTTATCCAGCTGGATGGTTTCACTCGGCGAGAGGTCATCCGCAGAGAGAATGTACGAGCCCGACGCGGCAGGCACCGTTTCATCCCGCCCGGCGAGGCACTGGAGGAGGATGTTGGATACATCTTCCAGATCGCCGATGCGGGACGCCATGTACGAATCAGAACCGGAAGAATAAATGGCGGTGAAATTTTCCGTGGTCTGGCTCACGGCGTATTCCGCGTTCACCTTCTGGCTGCGGATGATTCCTTCAATGGTTTCTGTATATTCCCGCTCGCCCAGCATGGAATCCTGGATCTGGAAAATTGCGGCGTTGTCTTTGCCCACATGGGAGACCGCTTCCTCGTAGAGCTTTTTCAGCTTGCGGGAGGCGCTTTCTTTGGCGGCGCGGAACCGGCGGATTTCCGCTTCTCCGTCAGATACGGCATGACGGGCGGTCACCAGGTCGCGGCGGCGGAAAATATGAAGAGGGCCGATGGCTACATGGCCGGAGATGCTTTTTCCTTGAATGGTAATCATACATAACCTCCATATCAGAATGGAAAGACTTCGGTAAAAAAAGATGCTTTCGGCGGGAGAGCCTTCTCGGGGAAAGCTTGATTCTGACTCTTATTATACTTCAAATCTGTAACAGGGGAAAGAAATTCTCCTGTCAGTCTTCGATGCCTTTCCGTGCCTCTACGCCTTCGTCATAGTAATGTTTGATTTTCTTCATTTCCGTGACCAGGTCTGCTTTCTGCAGCAGGAGATCCGGCGCGTTCCGTCCTGTGAAAATGAGCTCTGTTCCAGGCGCTCTGGCAGCAAGGATCCGCTTTGTGTCTTCCTCCGTGGCCAGGTCATACCAGCAGGCCATATTGTATTCATCGAGGATGACCATGTCATAGGCGCCGGACACGGCACTGACCGCTTTGTCGATGCCGGAAAGGGTCATGCGGCGATACTCTTCCGGCGGATGGCCTGCCGGATAGACCGTGACGGCGCTGCCCCAGCGCTTCAGCTGCTCTGCGGTGAGCATTCCTTCCTTGGCGATGAAGTAAGGCTTCCCTACGGTGACGAGGGTGATGCCCGGCAGGGTCTGGAGCACTTTCTGCTCCGAATAGGCGAGGGATTTCATGAACTGGATGATGCATACTTTTTTGCCCGCTCCAATGGCGCGGATCGCAAGGCCGATGGCAGCGGTGGTTTTTCCTTTCCCGTCGCCGGTGTAGACCTGGATATATCCTTTTTGACTCATATTGCCTCCTTGGGGAAATCGTTGTAAAGAGAGCGTTTCTCTGTTCTGGTGTGTAAGAAATGAGCAGTCCTTCTCCTTCTCGGAGAGGGCGGCTCTTTTTTATTATACAATGGAAAAGGCATTTCCTTTTCATGGGAAATGCCTTTGTGATCATGAATCTTGAAGAAGTTTCTTCTTGAGCGACCGGTACGCGTCCGTATAATATGGCGCAAGCTGCGCTTCCCGCAGGTCAAAGCCGAAGGGACGGCGGCTGATGGCAAGCACCGGCGGCGCCTGGATGCGTTTGGCCACAGCAAACCCGGAAAAAAGGTTCCACCATTTTTCCAGATCCTCGATGAAAGCGCCTGCGTCAGGGAAAAGGTCCTTTACGGAAAGGGGTGTGCCGATTTCTTTTTCAAGGGTCCCTTCCGCGTACCACCGGAGAATGTCTTCCGGCGTTTTTCTTTCCCAGGGCTCGATGAAGCTCCGCAGAAGGTAGTCGTGGTAATCGTAAATGAGAGGGTCCCCGAGGCCTTTGTCCACGTCCTGGTTTGCCGAAAGTTCAGCGCTGGGTTTTACCGTGAAGATGCCTTCGGGAATGACCGCTTCCCCGTACCATGCATTGAGATCCCGCCCGAGCTGGTAGACCTGGTGTTTCCACAGATCCGCCGTCGCCGCGAGAGCCCCTGCCATGTCGCCGTAGAGGGTAGCGTATCCCACGGAAAGCTCGGTTTTGTTCGCGTTGCATGTGAAAATGCCGCCGAAGGAAGAAGAGAGCGCTGCCAGGATCCGGGCGCTTCTGTCCCGGGCCTGGATGTTTTCTTTCATAAACGGGGAAAGGGTGAGGGTTCTTCCGGGAATCTCTATGCCGTCCAGGGCGGAGACCGTGCGGTCAATGAAATCGCCAATGGGAATCGTCACATAAGGTGAGGCGAGACGCTCGGCGAGGTCCGCAGCGAGATGCTTTGTGGTTTCCGAATTGAACCGGGTCGGTGTATTGACGAGAAGCACGTCTTCCGCAGGCAGGACGGACCGGTAGAGCGCGGCGCCCACCGCGGAATCAATGCCGCCGGAGACGCCGATGACCACGCGGCGGCAGCGGATGGACTGCAGAAATTTTTTTACGCCGTATTGGAGCGCCGGGAGAAGAAGGGAGCCTGTGAAAGGCGGCATAGGCGCTTCAGGACGCAGGATTTTTCCGCTCTTTTCAAAAAGGAAGAAAGAACGGCTTTCTTCGTAAGGCGCCGCTTCTCCAAGGAGCCGCCCTTCCCCGCTGTATGCGGCGGTCATGCCGTCGAAGGTGTAGCAGGTCTTGCCGTTATTCTGGAGCCCTCTGTGATTGACATAGAGCATGGGAATATGGAGCCTGGCCAGGCTCTGGGAGAGCATGCGGTGGCGCTTGTCATTTTTGCCGAGCGTGAAGGGAGAGGCGGAAAGATTAAAAAAGAGGTCCGGCTCATGGTGCGCGAGGAGCGCCATGGGATGGTCCTGATAATTTTCGTCCCAGCTGTCCTCGCAGAGGAGGAGACCTGCCCGGAGGGTGGTGCCGTCCCGGAGGGGAATGGAGAAGGGCCGGAGGAAATCCGCCAGGGTTTTCCCTTCTTCCGCTGCCGCGGCGGCGGCTCCGGTGAAGTAGCGCCGGTCGTCAAACTGGCGGTAATTGGGAAGGAGGGTCTTCACTGTATAGGGACGGGCGTTCTTTTCAGGAGAGAGGAAATGGCCGCCTGCCGCGGCAAAGGCGGCATTGTATTTCCGGACGCGGCCGTCATCCTGGCGGCGGTCCCAGTCTATGGCGCAGCTTCCCCAGAGAATGGCCAGGTCACGGGACGCGGCGGCGATCCGCCGGTTATAGGACTCGCATTCTTTCAAAAAGGCAGTCTGGTCCCAGAGGTCTCCAATGAGGTACCCGGTGAGACACATTTCCGGTAAGACCAGCAGATCCGCCCCGCTTTCCGAGGCTGTATGGATCTCTTTTTCAATCTGTTCCCAGTTTCCCCGGATATCGCCGGGGCGGACATCCAGCTGGGCAGTCATGATTTTGATCATAGCGCGCTCCTTATGATTTTATTTTTTCTATTGTAACATAGGGAAGGGCCTTCCGCTTCCTCCCGGAAGGCCCTCTTTTTCCAGACGCCTCAGGAGAATTTCAAGGAAAGGCAGATTCCTTCTATCCATTCATTTCCTGTCATGCTAAAATAAAAAGAAGTGATCATTTCGCTCTGGGAGCTGATACGATTTTTCCGGAGCGGAGCAGTCATGATTGCCATACATGAGAAAAGCCTTTCTGCGGAAGGCTTTCTGTTATAGAGGGGGAGAAGAGGAGAAGCACATGGAGTTTCTTCCTCATTTGTATGGGCAGCCCCGGCTGAAGCGGGATGTATCGCGCCTTCTGCAGGAACGCCGCCTGCCTCATACGATGATTTTTTACGGCGATGAAGGGCTTGGAAAGACCACAGCGGCTCTCGATCTGGCCGGCGCGGTGACCCATTCCGACGCGTACCGGGAACTGACCCGGTGCATCTCGGATCCGGCCATGGAAAAGGAGCCGGTTCTGATCGGCGGGCGGGACGAGGTATGGTACCTGCGGCCGCTCGGGCAGGAGCTCAAAATCGAGCAGTTCCGTCTGTTCCTTGAGGCGATGCCTTCTTTTGATGAGAGGCCCCACTTCTGCGTCATTGACGAAGCGCAGACCATGATGCCTCCTGTGGCGAATGCCATGCTGAAAACGCTGGAAGAGCCTGCGTCCAATGTGTACTTCATTCTGATTACCCATGACCTGGACGCGCTGCTGCCCACCATTATTTCCCGGGCGGAGCGGTTTCCTTTTTTTGCCCTGTCCCGGGAGGATTACGGCAGGCTTTTAACGGACGAAAAAGACCGCTTCCCTTTCCGCACCCCAAAGGAAGCGGATGACGCCTTCCTGCTGTCGGAAGGAAATCCAGGGATTACCCTCGAAATGTTTGGGGGAAAGGGGGACGGCGGGCCGGAAGCGGCCATGGATTTCTGGGATATGGTGAGCCGCGGCAGAGCGCCTTTTTCCGAATGGATGGAACGGGCGCCTCAGGACAGGAAGGAATTTCAGAAACTGCTCCGGTGGATGTTCTGGATCGGCCGGGACCTGATGGTCATTTCCGAGGCGCCCGGCGCGGTGATGGAACGGTGCCGGCAGGTCTCCGGAAGAGAAAGGGCTGTGGCGCCGCTCTGGGGAGATGGAAAAGCGGAGAAAGCGCTGGAAGTGCTGAAAGCAGCCGATGCTGCGCGGAGCCGCTATATTTCTGTGAAAAATATTTGGGATATGATTCTGGTTTCCCTGATACGGATTCAGGAGGGACGGTAAATTGGATACAGTAACGGGCATACGGTTTAAAAAAGCAGGAAAGATCTATTATTTCGCGCCGGGAGGCCTGGATCTGGCTCTCGGAGACGGGGTCATCGTGGAAACGGCGCGGGGCATGGAATTCGGCTATGTGGTCCTCCTGCCCCGCCAGGTGGAGCGGTCCGAGGAAGACGGAGAGCTCAAGCCGGTAATCCGGAAGGCCACGATCCGGGACCGGGTCCAGCTGGAACGAAATAAAGAACGGGAGGCCTACGCTTTCGAGGTGTGTCTCCGGAAAATAGAGAAGTTCCATTGCCCGATGAAGCTGCTCCGGGTGGAATATACCTTCGACAGGAGCAAAATTGTCTTTTTCTTCACCGCTGACGGCCGGGTGGATTTCCGGGAGCTCGTGAAGGATCTGGCGTCGGTTTTCCATACGCGGATCGAGCTCCGCCAGGTGGGCGTCCGGGATGAAGCAAAGCAGGTCTCCGGCATCGGTCCTTGCGGGCGGCCTCTCTGCTGCGCCGCATTTCTCGGGGATTTCGCACCGGTATCGATCAAGATGGCGAAAAATCAGGGGCTGTCTCTCAATCCAACGAAAATTTCCGGTGCCTGCGGCCGCCTCATGTGCTGCCTCCGCTATGAAAATGAAATGTATACCTCAGGGGAGCTGAAATGTCCGAAGATGCTTGCCCTGGAGAAGCGGAATGAACCGTCCCGGGCGCCCCGGGTGGGGATGAAGGTCGTGACTGACAACGGCAATGGCTGCGTGGTCTACGTGAATGCCCAGCGCCATACGGTGAAAGTCCAGCTGGAAGGGCAGAAGACGCGGATGATTTCCTGGGATGATATCGTCCCGGCGGAAGAGTAAAAGATATCCTGTAACGAGAAAGGCAGAGGAGAAACAAGTGCCATTTGTACTGAAAGACAAAGAACGGCTCGATGACCTGGTGCGGGATGGGATGGGCATCATCCAGCGGCCGGATGAATTCTGCTTTTCTCTCGATTCGGTGCTGCTCGCTCATTTTGTAACCATCAGGCCCCGGGATAGGTTTGCCGATCTTGGGACGGGGACGGCGGTGATTCCCCTCCTTCTCTCCGCTTTCGGCGCTTCTGCCATAGCGGCTGTCGAAAAAAATCCAGTCACTGCCGATATGGCCAGGCGGAGCGTTGCGGGAAATGGGAAAGGCCATGTGATTTCCGTGGTAGAAGGGGATTATACCGATCCGGCGGCCCTCTTTCCGTCCGGCGCGTTCACATCGGTGGTGGTGAATCCGCCGTACCGGGAGGCAGGGACCGGCGCGGTGAGTCCCAAAGCGGGCGTGGCAGCGGCGTGTCATGAGCTCACCGCGTCTCTTGATGATGTGTTCCGCGCGGCGCGGTACCTTCTTGCTTACGGCGGGCGCCTCACCATGGTGCACCGCGCTGACCGGCTTGCCGATCTTTTTGTGACCGGGCGGAAGTATGGCATGGAGCCGAAGCGCCTCCGCATGGTCCAGAGCCATGCCGGAGAAGAAGCGTCGCGCCTCCTCTGTGAGTGGAAGTACGGCGGACGGCCAGGCCTTACAGTCCTCGCGCCGCTGGTGGTGCATGAGGCGGGCGGCGCCTATACGGAAGAAGTGCGGAAAATTTATGGAAAACAATGAGAAGGCGGAGGAATCCGCTTTTTTTATGCGTTCTTTTCAGAGGAAATGAGGGAGGCCAAAAGATTTTTCTATATCGGGCTTCATTGACAGGGGCCGCCTCCATTTCTATAATTAAAAACAATTAAACCGCAGATTCATTGTGAAAACGGTCTGCTGTAAAAAGGAGTGATTGACAATGGATATAAAGAAGCTGGTAGAAGCGGAAAAAGATACGCTCATCGCGTTCCGCCGTCATTTCCATGAACATCCGGAGCTGTCCCAGCATGAATTCAAGACCATGGACTTCATCGAAGAGAAGCTTCATGCATGGGGAATTGAAACGGTGCGGGTGCCTCACGGCGGCATTTTCGGCACCATTGACAGCGGAAAGCCGGGCTGGACCGTGCTCATGCGGGCCGATATCGACGCGCTGCCCATCCAGGAATCGGAAACCAATCTGGGAAAGAAGAAAATCTGCCTCTCCCAGAATCCCGGCGTTTCCCATGCGTGCGGCCATGACGGCCATATGGCGATGCTCCTTACGGCGGCCAAAATCCTGGCGGCCCATAAAGGGGAATGGGAAGGAAAAGTCCTTCTCATGTTTGAAGAAGCAGAAGAACTGGGCGAAAGAGGAATCGGCCCGCTCATGCGGTACCTGGCAGACCACAAGGTCCATGTGGACGCGTGCTACGGCACCCATGTGATGTTCTGCCTCCCCGCGGGGAAAGTAGCGGTCCTCTCCGGGCCGGCTCTGGCAGGGGCGTTTTTCTACCAGGTGAAACTCCACGGCAAGAGCGGCCACGGTTCCCGTCCGGATCTGGCAGTGAGCCCCATTGACTGCTTCACCGCCTTTTCCGCGGCGCTCCAGTCTTACCGTATGCGCCGGGTCGCTCCCAATAACAGCCTGACCTATTCTTTCGGCATGGTCCAAGCAGGGGATACGCCCAATGTCATTCCTGATACGCTCACGTTCGCCGGTACGGCGCGGTGCTTCAACAACGATGACGGCCTCGCTTTCCGGGAGGCGTTCCTGAAGCTTCTGAAGAGCAGTGCTGACAATTTCGGCTGCAAGGCGGAGGTGTTGGTAGACCAGTACTTCCCGGTGACCTACAACAATCCGGAGTACGCCGCCTTTGCCCGGAAGGCCATCGAGAAAGACGTAGGGGACGTGGTGGAGACCATCGAACCCTGGATGGCGTCGGAAACCTTTTCCATCACAGAGTCTCTCTATCCGGGTATGTTCATGTTCACCGGCATTAAAGACGACAAAGTAGGCAGCGGCGGAAATCATCATACGCCGGAATTCGATATCGCTGAAAGCGGTCTCGTCACCGGCGCGGAAGCGGCCCTCTCCTACGTGCTGGCCCTCCTCCGGGACAAACCGGCAGCGCCGTCTTTCAAGAAAAAAGATCTGGAAAGCATGGTGCGCCTCACAGAAGTGCAGAAGCCGAGAATGCTCTGATCGGCATATAACGAAAAGCCTGGGAAATCCCGGGCTTTTTTTGTGCGGCCAATCGCGCCGGCGGGGGCACTGCCTCATAGATGCGGGGCGCGGATGGTGCGTCATGGGAGCGGAGTCTGAAGTCTGGAGACAGAAGTCTGAAGAGGAAAGCGGAAGGGCTTCCTTTTTTATGCGGCTCCGCCGCGGGAGAATGGCGGGATGGGGATGGTGCGCCATTTGTGCGGGGCCCGGGGTCTGAGGTCAAAGGTCTTAGGTCAGAAATAATAGCCATCAGCTTTCAGCCATCAGCTGTCAGCAGGAAGAGGAAGATCTTTCTGAGCTGCGCCGCATTTTCTTGTGTGTTCTCTGCTGTAAAGATCGTCATCTCGAGCGGATGTACAAGGGATAGGTGAGAGTGTTGTATAGAGGTGTAATGACGCACAGAGTCGAGAGATCTTACGTATTCTTCTACCAATGAGGCTCTTTCAGAGTCCTCCATTTTTGCTAAAAGTGCGTCATCTCAACGAGGCGCATACGGGATATATGACATGGAATGGTCTGGGATGTATGGTGTACAGAGTGGAGAGATCTTAGATACAAAGCAGTCGAGGTATCGGAAAAGGAAAGTCGGGAAATGGGAGCGTTCATTGGGGATTACGTAAGATCCCTCCACTCTTTCTCGTACTTTTTTTGATGTTTCTGCCAAACATCTTATGCCCGTCCGGTCGGGATGACGCCCATTTCGAAAGAAAGGTCTGGAATTGCGTGCTGGAGAAAGGAAATCCACGCACCTGAGAACGCCTATCTGCCGCATACTTTAAAATCCTATTCAGCTTCGCCGCCGTTAGAACGGGCCAGTGCCGCGGGAGAATGGCGGGATGGGGATGGTGCGTCATTTGCGCGGAGCCCGGGGTCTGAGGTCAAAGGTCTGGGGTCAAAGGCGGATGGTACGCCATGGGAGTGGAGTCTGAAGTCTGGAGACAGAAGTCTGAAGAGGAAAGCGGAAGGGCTTCCTTTTTTATGCGGCTCCGCCGCGGGAGAGGGAATGGCGGGATGGGGATGGTGCGTCATTCGTACGGGGTCAAAGGTCTTGGGTCAGAAATAATAGCCGTCAGATGTCAGCCGTCAGCTGTCAGCAGAAATAGGAAAGGCTTTTTTATAAAAATCCGCCGCCCATTTTATCTGGGGCGGCATACCAGATCTATGCGCTTTGCACTCTGCACTATTCCACAACACAAGACGAAATGGACTTCATAAAGATCTTCCTCTTTTTCTTCAGACTCCAGACTTTTGTCTTCAGACTTTTTCTGCGGCGTACCAGGTCTCTGCGCCCCGCTCCCATGAGGCGTGCAGGCTGCCCCGGG
>CAUBUJ010000009.1 GCA_958439155.1 uncultured Veillonellaceae bacterium | reverse complement strand
TCCACCGTGTCGCCCCAGGACACATACAGGTCCTGCCGTCTTACGCAGATCATTTTCCCGTCTCCTCGGTTTCAATCACTTTCCAACCCTGCGGATAGGCATCCGGCTTCCACACATTGTTGTCTATGGTCGATTCATAGACCTTCCCGCCGTAGGTCACCCGGTCCCTTTTCATGTATGGATTGGTGCTGTCCGGCTGCTCCCATGCGGGCGGCGTGTCATCATTTCCCGTGACTAAAACCTTTGCCCAGAGACTTGGCGCGGCGCCCGGTGCCCAGTCGGACTGGGAGGTGTGATCCTGGAGGCATTTATAGAGCGTGCCAGATGCTGTGACCCGGTCGCCTTTTTTATAGGCATGGCCGCTGCCATCCCACACAGGGAAGTAGTCAGGCATCTTGAGAGCTGCTGCATCCGTCACGGCAGCAAGTGTAGTCTGGTACTCCGCTGCCAGCGCAGCCGTACTTCCGCCTGCAAGGGACATACGCATGACACGGGTGGTGATCTTATCGAGAGAAGCAGTGACTTCCGATGCCTGCTGCGCCGCTTCCGCATCCGCTTTTTCCTCCGCTGTTGGTTCCGGCGGTGCGAGCAGTATCTTTGTCTTGGCGCTGTAGGTATAGCCGCTTGTGGCCTGGATCCAATCCTCGCTGCCCAGTTCCATTTCCATGGTTGGATCGCCGGGATATTCCTTCGCCGCCTTGTCCTGTGCTGCCTTTGTCTCGTCTGCGCTGTCGGCGTCAAAGAGCAGCGACGTGGCACGGGCACCAGTAGTCTTGTCGAAAATCGTCAAATATTTGAGATGGCCCATAGGTCCTCCTATGCTAAAATAGCCCCCAAGAATGGAGGCAATAAAAAATGAAAAATCCCAATGGCTATGGATGCATCAAGAAACTGAGCGGACAGAGACGGCGGCCGTATGTCTTTGTAGTGACGAAGGAGGGAAAGCAGACCCCCGTTTCGTATTTCGCGACCCGGACGGAAGCGCTGATTTACCAAGCTGACTATGCGAAGGTTCATAAGCTGCGCCCTCTTTCTTCCGAAAAACACATGACATTTCAAGAGCTTTTCTTCCGCTGGCTCCCTGTGCATAAAGAGCGGTCCGCCCCTTCCCCATCTGCGGTCTGCGGTTACCGGAACGCCTTCCGCCACTGCGAAGCGCTTCATGACAAGCCCCTCCACAAGATCAGGTACCCCCAAGTGCAAGCCGTGATTGATACCATGCGCCGGTCCGGTCTGTCCTACAGCTCGGTGAAAAAGGTGCGGTCTCTCTTGACGCTCCTCTTCCGCCACGCCAAGCGGATGGGATGGTGCGGCGAGTCTTTTGAAAAGCTCATCCATCTTGGGCGGAATACCCCAGTGCGGCCGCATAAACCGTTCACCCGGCAGAAGATCAACCGCCTCTGGGCAGTGCAGAGCACTCCCTATGCTGATACAGTGCTCATCCTGCTCTACACAGGCCTCCGCATCGGCGAGCTGCTCCACATAAAAACCTCCGATATAAACCGGAGGCAGAAAGTCATCTATGTGAGGCAGTCGAAAACGGCAGCGGGCATCCGCCAAATTCCCATTCATCCCCGCATATGGCCGCTCATTGAGAAGAGACTGGGCGCATCAGCGGAATACTTAGTGGAAAATATCAACGGCAGCCCCCTTAGCTATGCCAAGTACATGACGGAATGGAAGCGAGTCATGAAGAAGATCCGCGGCGAAAAGCATACGCCCCACGACTGCCGTCATACCTTCGCCACTCTCCTCGATAATGAAGATGTGAATGAAGCAGCCAAGAAGCGCCTCCTTGGACATGCAGGCAAGGACATAACAGAACGGGTCTACACCCACAAAGCACTTCGGCAGCTTAGAAAGGTTATCGAAGTATTACAGTAAGTGTTACTGACCCGATACTGATCGTATAGAGGTCCTTAAGGAAATGTAGTCAGAGTCTTGGTATTTCCAGTGTTACTGATGTTACTTGTGAAAATGACCATTTTTCAACTGTAGAAGCATTTCCAGTCGCACGGAAATAGCCATATGCAGAAAAAGACGGATGATGTACCGCTTTTTCACAACGCCAATACCTGGTTCTTACCGTTCCCCAGGGGGGATATACCACAAATCAAACTACTACCTTCCCGCTTGCATTCAGGACAAGACTGGCTATGCTTGGGGAACCTAACGCTACGGGCGGCGCTGGGGAGAACTCATTTTATAATGTTTCAACCACTCAATTTTCATGGCGGAGAGACAGAGAAACAATCGGATATTTCTGGGCGGCCATTGGCCTAATTTAACCAATTCCAACCGCAAGCCAGTAAGCAGGCCGATTCATCAATCCTCCTTCGCGGGATAAGGATCTCAGAGTAAGTCGGCTATTGGATATTGAAGCAAGTCCAGTAAAATTATTATTCTGGTCTATTTGTGTAGCCCACCCGCCCAATACAGTTTGGAAGCCAATTGGCAATGTAACCGCATTATTATTGTTCGAATATCCCCCCTGGTTAGTAGCCAATACCAACAAAATTTAGATTGCTTCCCGATGAGGTGCTAGAAAAAGATGTAGAGTTTCCCGATACAGAAGGTCCCCAGTCCGTATTCCCACCAACCCCGTTATAATCTCCAGATATGGAAAGTAGCGCATGGGGAAATGCTATTGGCCATGATCCGGATTTTGTGTTATTTACCCCCTGGATAATTAACGGGATGACTCCGCCCAGCTTCACCCACCACGCATTGGCGTTGGATACATCCCCCGCTACTACGCCTGCCCCAGAGATGAGGGAAAGCGACGTAAGCAGGTCACGCACCCACTTGGTACTGGCTGCTTTCAAGCTGTTGTCGGCAGTGTCAAGCGCGGGGAGAGTGAGCGCGCCGGTCATGGTGTCCCCTGCTTTGGATACGTAGCTTGCTAATTCAGTCTTCGCAGCATATTTAGCTGCTCCCCACTCTTTAGACACATACGTATCTTTAATGACGTTCCCTTCACTGTCCCCCATTGCCGTTTGTGCGCCGAGTGCCATTTTTACTATTTGGATAATACTATCCGTAGTCTGTCCATTTTTCGTAACCGAAATAGTATTAATCCCATTATTGGTTGATGTCCCAGGAGTAATTACTACATCACTCACCCGATCATCCACTTCATTTTTCAAATATTGCAGTTTTTCATCTGTCGTTCTCTGGAGCGCGTCAAACTGGGTGCGCGCCGGTGGGATGCTTCCCACCGTGTTCCACCCTTTGAGATAATCCGCGTCCTGCCATTCATAAGGCGTCAGATCGGACTGGGACGCGAAGATTTTGGAGAAATCCGGCGCCGTCTCCGCCGCTCTTGCTGCCTGCTTCTTTTCGTCTGCCATAGTTACCTCCTTAAATATTTGGTACATCAAAGGTATCCGCAAAGGTTCCTTCTTCAAATCCTTTGATTCCCGGCTGCCCCAGGAATCCGAATGAACCATCTGCGTCAAAAATCGCCTGCCACACGACTCCTACCCCTGCCGATTTCACGAAGAGGTTGTACGCCTTGGCGAGCTGGAAATCATTCCATGTGAACCGCCGGCCTATGCCGACGGCAAATTTTGCGTTCCCCAGTTCGGTCACGACCACCACCGGTGCGCTGAAGATGAATTTCAGGGACTGGAGGGTTTCTTCCGTCGTCCCCTGGAAATTGTTCTTCAATATTTTCTGCTTCAATACGAGACGGTAATTGTCGTCCAGAAGATCCACAGAAGACAGGAAGTCCTCCCAGGTATCCCGGAAGCGTCCTTCTTCGAAGCCTAAGGAATTGGGCATGCCGTAGAAGCCGAAGAATGCCATTTGTACGGCATTTTCGATCCGCCGGTCCTTCCCTACGATCTCACCGAGCCCGTCGAGCTGTCTGCCGCTGGCGGTGTCTATCCACCGTTTCTTTTCCAGGTCATCCATGGCCTCGAAGAGCGGTTCCAGCTCCGCGCCCACCGCGTCAAGGATGGCGGTGATATGAGGCGCGTTTTGAAACTGGCTGATGAGATGGCCGATCATTCTATCCCTGGTCGGCATCGGCCACATCAATCCTTGCCAGATCAAAGACCGCGATAGACCGGTCATCGATCCGGATATTTTCCGCTGTGTACGCGCCTTCTTCCTCCCCTGCGCAGGCGGTCAGTTCGACCTGCCCCACGCCGGAAGCGGCGTCGTAAATGACACAGTAGAATTTCTGGAGAATCACATCTTCCCCGACGGCCGACGCCTGCCCCTTCTGGAGGATCGCTTCGGCAATATCTGTGAGGCCGGACGCGGCGAAGACTTCGTCTGGATTCTCGTGGATCACCACTTTGATCCAGATTTTCACCTCTGCCGGCCGGTTGAAGCCGATATCGTGGGTAATGCCCTGCGAGTCGGTCACAGGAAGGCGGGCCCTGCCGTAGGTATCAATGCCCAGGGCCTTTCTTGCCCAGATTGTATCGCATATGGCCTGCGGCTCTCCGCCTGTCACAATGCATTCGATAGAGTGCGGCGGCCGGCCGGCTGCGTCTGTCTCGTCGCTGTCATTCTCGTAAACCTTCGCCATGGTGACGCCCTCCACCTGGTAGAGCGATTCTGCGATAGATTCCGCCATGGTGCGGCCCCGGCTGTAGACACTCCGGTTCCACCGCTGCCGGAGGGACACGTCCGTCTCCGCCGCGTTTCCCACTGACGCCGCCCGGTTGTTGGCGACTGCGTCCCATCCGGTATAGGCCGTGACGATCTGCGTCATCTCGCCGATGGCAGGATTCACCGCTCCCGTCGTATCCGCCGTAAAATGCACTGGCGAGCCGATGCGGGAAATGGTCACCCCTTCTGCTGCCACGGCAAAGGTATTGGCCGGGTCCGTGCTCTTCACATTGAGCACATTGTCCGACAAAGAAAGCGTAATGCCTGAGAGGGAAAACTGCTTCATGAGCCCGCCCAGTACATCCGCGCCTTTATCTCCGCTCCTCGCGGTGTACGAATGCTTCACCGTAGCAATGGTCAGGGAAAAAACTTCACCCGCTGCCGGATCAGCCGCTGTGAAGTCTGCCTCACAGACGGCGCTGGCAGAAATGACCGCGTCTGTATCGGTGCAGGAAAAGGTAATGGCTGCGTCCTTGCTGGATGCGATCTGCGCGCCGTAGGGCACCTTTGCCCCATCCTGCCCGTAGCAGGTCGCCAGCAGCACCGTTGCTTTTGCCCCCTCCGGCGTAATGCCCGCAAGGGCCGCTGCCTGGGAAAGGCTCTCGCCGCTCGCCGTTGTGGGATACATGGCGTTATATGTCTTTTCCGCCTGTTCCCAGAGGTCGGCGATTTCATAAGCGATGACTCCGAAAAGCTGACCGATTACGGAATTATTTCCCGTATCCAGGTGGACGCCCAGGCTGTCGCCCAGGCTGTCTAGCATGGACTTCCGGATATCTGCCAGGCGCTTCCGCCGGAATCCTTCTTCTGTAAGGCCGTATTTAATTTCGGCCATAGCCCAGTACCTCCTTATCTGTGATGAGCCCCGCTTCTGTCGCAGCCTCATAGGCCACGTAGAGCTTCCTGTTCGGCTGGTCGAAAGAGAGATCCATCGAATTCACATGCTCCACGCCGGGTACCTTCATGATGGCCTCGCTCAGGACCTGCCGGATATGGGCCAGGTTTGGATTCTTTACCAGTACATACTCGAGGTACGGCACCCCTTCCGTCACGTCCAGGAACCATTCGCCCACCCAGAAGCGGAGTGTAATCCCGATCTGCTGGGAAATCCGTTCCGCATTGTCGATGACAAGGAAATCCTGCCCGGGAATCACAAGGTCCCATGTTTCCACGTCAAGCGCCAGATCATACATCATACCACCTCATTCCGGCTGCCCCGTCTTCGCTGGGCCAGGCTCAATGCCGCCATGAACGTGATGAACGAGGGAAATCCCATTCACCACAACGTCCCCGCCGGCAAAAGAAAAGGACGTCCCATCAGAGAGCGTCCCATGAAAACCGCTGCCATCGAGCAGCACTTTTGACCCGCCGAAGCGGAGGCACACCGCGTCCGGGCTGTCATTTACCCCGCCGCTGTAAAGCCCCGGCACGGCGATGGCATCATTCAAAGAATGGCTTCGCGGATCGTCGCTGTCTCCGCCAGTCAGAAAATCATCCATCTGGCTTTCAGAAAAGACGAGAAGCGCCCCGTCCCCGGGGTAGATGGGGAAAGTAATCCCTGCCTTTCCGCTCATACCGCCGGGAAAGACCACAGGCACGGCGTAAATGACCGGATAGGGCATCGTACTTCCGTCTTCTGCCTTATAGAGGCCTTCCGGCTGTACCGCCGCCCGGTTTGATGCTGCGTCATAGCTTACGATCTTTCCGGGAAGCGCCGTATGGGTTTCCTTCCCTTTCTGGTCGATCCAGCCAAGGACGACCGTCTTAAAATCATTCGGTGTCTGCATTGTCATGAAGTCCCTCGATGAGTTCCATTTCACTGGTCCAGCCGCTTCCCATGTAATCCCCTTTATGACTGATTTTGTTCACACGGAACCATCCAGTGACGAGCTTGCTGTTCACTTTCACCGCGTCGCCAGGATTCACCGACGGCGCGAGAAGCGTCTTGATCTTCCAGCCTCTCGACTTCACCGGATCTTCCTTCTGCTCCTGCTGCCGTTTCCGGCGCTTCAGCGTTTTCCCATCTTTCCGGTAATTGGATTTGACAATCCGTTCCGGCGATCCGATGAGGCCGGAGTCTGTGCCGAAGGCAATGCCCCGGTTGGTGAGGACCCCGCCGGCCATGATCACCTGGAGCACGTCATTTTGAATGCTCCACGTGAGGCCTCCTGCCCGGCATACTTCATCCAGTGCTGCCCGGCCGTAGCCTGCATAGGAAAAGCCTGAAGGGAAGGAAGAAAATTTCACCTCCGCCCCGAAGACGAGAGGCAGTCCCATATGGGAGGCAATGGCGGAAAGCACCGTCCGCGCCGAAGTCCCCGGCGGATAGGACAGGGAAAATACATTGTCCCGTAGATTTTTCACGCCATCCCCAAGCTCCAGCGCCGTTTTCTCGTCCTTTTCTTCCCTTGTGGTCTTGACGGAGAAGACTGTGCCTTTGTATAGGAGCACCGCTTCCCCGTCATAGCCGGCGTAGATTTCCACAGGAAGATCTGCCGTCTCCAGCTGGGCCCGGGATTTGTCGGAAAGATTCAGAATTTCTACCCGTGCCTTATTGCTCTCCGGTGTCAAATCCTTGTCCACAGAAAAGGAAACTTCCAGGCTGTCAGCGATAGAAAATCCAATGGACGGGAAATTCAGTTTATAGGTCCGCTTGAAGTACTGCATTCATTTCCTCCTCCGGCACATAAAAAAGCATGTATTTCCCATTGAGAAAATCCTGCCGCCCCGGCATGCCCTCATCATTGACAGAGACCGCCATGAGTTCGCCCGGCGGCAGTCCTTTCACGCGCCTGTGACTGGCAAGCAGCGGGAAATTGGGGATGACACGCACGCCCCGGACCAGTTCCGTATTGTCCATATCCCGCAGGTCCACCGTCCACCAGCCTTGAGAATTGTAGGCAAAGTGCAGCTTGTACGCTGTCCCGTCAAGAGCGGCGGATACCACAAAATCATTGGCATCAGCCAAGGTGATCTGTTTCATGAGAAAAGGCCTCCTATCCGGGAAGAAGCGCTTCCAAAGGCGGAGGACAGGACGGACACGGCAGCGGATACGCGAAGTTCCATTCCCGTATTCACGCCGCCGTTCCGTACCATATCCACCTGCGACGTCTCAAGCACGCCGCCCGGTACAGTCACTGCGTTGGGCGCGGCGATAATTCCCGTGCCCACTTCCTGAATGGATGCGGCGCCCCGGTCTTCCTCTGTCGCCCCTGCCTTTCCCTTTGCCTCTTCCCCGGCATTTTCTTCTGGGATATCTTCGGTCTTCCGCATGGCCCGGCGGATCTGGGTGAATTCGAGCTGTGTTTTGTAGCAGAAGCCGTCTTCCACTGTCCGCGGGAGCGGTGCCGAAGTCATCACCATATCCGGATAGATGCTGTCAGCCAGCGTCACCATGACGGGCTCGCCTTTCTGATAGATCGCCTGGAGCTCGGAAAGCACTTCTGTAAGGCGGTTTGCGTTGTTCCCAAGGCTTCCCAAATAGGAAACCGGTGTCGGCGTAAAGACCGCCGTCATGGTAAGCCTGATCGGGCTCCGAACCACGTGATCTGCCACCGCAAAGCCGTCTTCCACGGGATATTCCGTGACCTCGCTATTGAGCTGCGCCTCATGAGACACCACCACATCAATAGGAAGATTTCCGATTTTCGCGGGCGTCTGTGTTCCGTAAAAAAGCATGATGCCTCCTTAATAGCCCGGCTGGGCGAGAGCCATGGCACCGTCAGAAGCCGCGCTCATCGCGGCCGGAAGTTCACTGGGACTGCTTATAGGGAATGTATTCCGCTGATAGATTTGCGTGTTTTTATATCCCCCCGCAGCGGCCGCCTGGTTATTGGCGATCGAGAGCGACTTGCCGGCGCCAAACATATTCATGACGGCCCGGCCGCCCAGCTCGAAGAACCGCACAATGCCGCTCACCATGCGGGCAATCACTTCCACAATCTTTGTCACGATATCAAAGACGGACGAGAAGATGGAAAAGACTTTCGTAATGGCTCCATAGAGAAGGACGCCAAAGAACCCCACAAGCGGCGCAATGATTGGCCAGAGGATCTGGAAAGCGCTCACCAGATTCATGACGCCGCTCCAGATATTCTCCAGAATCGGCACCCAGTCCGCCAGAATGGCGCTCCCCACCGCCTGGAGCTCGCTCCAGTTGGCGGCGACCAGTTCCACCGCTGAGCCGAATACATTGGTGAGAAAATTATAAATCACAAGCCAGTAATTGTAGACGATCTGCAGGTACTCCGCCGCTGCCATAAGCCTGTCATGCCACTCCTGCACGGCGGCGCTCTGCTCACTGAGCGGAAGCCCATAAAAGCTCTGCGCCAGCTGATCTACAAAGTCCACGGCCTCCGATATGGCGGTACCAATCTTCCCAAAAACGCCCGTATCCCGCTGGATAAACTGAATCATCCGGTTCCAAGAGTTGGATACCTTGGTGAGCGCCTGCCCGATGGTAGTTGGCATTTTGCCGAACTGTGCGTCAATCGTAGCGCCGGATTTCAGAATGGCGTCGATCACCATGTCGCTGGTGAGTTCCCCCTGGGCGCCCATGTCTTTGAGCTCCCCCATGGTGACACCCATGGTATCCGCCATAGCATTCATGAGGGTGGACGCGTTTTCCTTGAGGGATGCCAGTTCATCGCCCTGAAGCTGCCCGGAAGAAAGTGCCTGGCCAAGCTGGAGGATTGTCGCGCTGGCCTGCTGGGCAGTAGCACCGCCCACCGTGAGAGCCTTGCCCACAATTTCCGTGACCCGCTCGCTGTCCTGCATGGAGAGGCCCATCTTCTGCGCCGCCCCAGCCACACGGAAGAAGAGATCCCCCGTTTCTTTATATCCCTGGCGGGAACTCTGGGATATGCGGTACAGGTCATCCTCGATCTGGTACCGCTCTTTCTCATCTTCAATGAGCGTGCGGAGCCGGCCGTCCAGATTCATCATGTCATCAGCCGCGCCGGCGATACTGCCTGTGGCCATAGCCGCCGCTGCCGCCATAAGAACCCGTGAGGCAGAGAGGAAACCGGAGCTGGCCTGCTGCACCTTGTCCCCGGACTTCGACAGGCTCGCTCCCATATTTTTGAGCGCTCCCTGGGCCCGCCGTGCGCCTTCGGTGATCTGGTCAAGACCGCCTGCGGCGATCCGGCCGGAGCTCTGCCCCTGCCGCTCCAGCGTTTTGAGCTGCCCTTTGACCTGGCTCACCGCGGCCGTCACCTTGGCAGGCTTGTCCACATCAAAACCGATGCGGATCAAGAGTTCCCGTACCGTCATCTCTTATACCTCGCTTCTACCTTGTCCATCTTGTCCTGCTGCGTGTCGCTCACGATATCCAGATACGCCACGCATTTCAAAATATCCATCACATTGGCCGTCCCGTCCTTCACTTCCCGGAGCGACACCATGCCGGAATGAATCGCTGTCCAGATGAGCAGTTCTAACGCGAAATCCGGCCGGACACGCCCGTTAAGCTTCTCTTTAGCTCTCCGGCGGCCGCGATGAACCCAGAGGGGAGCCCGGAGAGCCTCGAAAAATCCAGGTAATTGACCTGGAAAATATGCACCATGAGAAGAATGAGATCAATCGGCCGGCCCGTGAAAATTTCATCAATCACCGGTTCCGTGAGTTTCTGGGGCGAGCTGTCTCCCTTCATCTGGACCGCCACATACTCCGGATTTAAGAGCTTCTCCCGGATCTGGTCCATTTTCTTTTCGGAAAGGGTGGCGCTCATTTCCATGAGAGCCCGGACCAGCATAGGGAAAATGCCTTCCTTCACGTCCGTATCGAGCGTGCTCTTATTGACGCCGCTGATCATGCCGCCAAGGCCGGGGAGAAGAATTTTCTGTACCACCGCAAGAGTCCGCATGGCTTCAAAAGGCGGGAGCATCTGGATATAGAACGTATCCGCTCCCAATTTCCATTTCTGCCGGCTTCCAATGTCCCGCATCAGTTATTTCCTCCGAAAATAGGATTCTCTACATAGCCCGTATTGAGGGTCCATTCCTGGGTGTCCACCGTCCGGTGTTTGCCCATTTCCGGCGCGTTCTGCACCCATGCCTGGGCCGCGTAGAAGAGCGTGGACCCTGCCAGGTCCTTGATGAGAAGCGGCGCGATTCCGCCGCCGGTGTTCCCGTCCAGATTGAACATGTTGGACAGGTAGTCATTGGACTTGCTGGTTGTCGCAAGGGAAATGGTTACCTCGTAGCAGTGATTCGGGTCGATAGACCGGGCCACTTCCCCGTCAGCGCCCACATGGATCTGCATGCCGTCGCCCAGGGGAGACACGGACACGATATCATCCTCGCTCATACCGTGAATCTGGTGCGTCCCGAAAATGACCATGACCCGCTTCGGGTCGTAAGTTAAAACGCCTGCCATGTTATGCCTCCGTCAAATTTTCATATGTCAAATGCCCGGTAATGTCTACCGCATGGATCGCTCCCGCCAATCTAGCCGTAAATTCCACATCCGTCAGCACCCGGGACGCCTTCTGGTTAAAAGAAATGGACGACGCAAGAGGCACGGAGATGGTATAGCCCAGATTGGCGTTTCCATCTTCATCGTACTCGGTGGGGGCAATGCCGCCCCGGGTCTGCCCCAGTTCGAGAGCTGCCCGGATCTGCGCCTCAATAAGGGCAATCCCTGCATCCGTATAGGGCACCTTGTCCCGATTGGTGAGGAGCGTAAATACGTTGGTCGTAATTTCCTCCTGCAGCCAGTCCCGGAAACGGATGACGTCGATCCACTCGCCCGCTGCCACCTTCCCGTTCTGGGTAATGGAAAGATTGCGGAATTTCTCGAAGGTGTTGCCGTTCTTCTTTGTAATCGCATTGTACTCTGTCTCGGTCAGATCATCCGCGGTGACGCCGGCGAGCTTTTTGAGTGCCCACGTCTCTCCGCCCGGATCGATGGAGAAGCACCGCGCGAAAATCGCCGCTTCCGGATAATCCGCCGCCGCGTCCTTGTGGTAGTACCAGAAAGTGCGGTACAAATTCTGCGATACCAGCCAGGACGCCAGATCGTCTGTCGCTTCCGCGTCCTTGGCGCCGTCTTCGGCGATGGATGTGCCGAAAAGCTTTGTCTGGGTTTCCGTCCATGTCGCCATGTCCTTCACATCCTGCGCCTCGCGGGACGCGAGCACAATGCCGTAAAAATCACTGTCCGCCCCCATGACCGCCGCCATGGTCTGGGCGATGCTTTCCCCCTCATCCCGGCGGCCCACTTTCACAAGGCGCGGACGCGGTGTCTGCGAGAAAGCGTCCGATACTGCAATGTAAACGGGGTCCGTCTCAGGGAACCCGTCTTTTGTGAGCTGTGTCACGTTCGTATAGGTGGTGACACGGCTTTTCAAATGTTCCGATGCGCCCACCACCATGAGCGTGGAAAATCCTTCTTTGGAAATTCCCGCCGTGTCGAGGGCGATCTGCACATTCACGATTCTGTCCAGATTTGCCATTTTCTACTCCAATCTTCCAGAAATAACTACTTTATGAATGTCATTATCTCCATCGGCGCTTCCCGGATACCGCCCATTGGCTTCTACCTGATCGATATAGCCCACGTCGTCCATATCGGAATGAGTCCAGCGCACAGAGAAATCCAACGCGGCTCTCTTGTGCGCTCTCGTGTCCAGTTCCGATACATCCTGCACTGTTTCCGATGCGTAGAAAGCCACACCGGCAGCGGCGCATTTTTCAACCACAGAGGGAGAGCCCAGGCAGCTCGCCAGATGTTCCAGATCAGACGGCGGGTCCGGCGTATCCGCAAGTGTCACGGAGAGTGTCGCCGCCATTGGCGTCCATACCTGCACCTTTCCAGGGCTCACAGGCCGCCACTCCGGCGGCGCTTCCTGCCTGCGGGCGAAGAGATTCAGCACCGCATAGGCGCCGCGCTGCTTCGGATTGCCCTGGTATCCCCAGTACACCGCGTCCGGCGCAAGCTCCAGAAGTTCAGCCAGCAGGGCGCGGATGAAGTCTTTTTTGCATAGATCCATCACCGCACCTCCTCTGCGAGCACTTCATAATGGGGCAGAATCCCATTCTGCCAGGCGTCCACGCGGATGACCTTGTAATGCACGCCGTCGATCTCCACCTCGTCCGCTTCCTGGTCAGGAATGCGATCTGGGAAAAGCTCAGTGGAAGTGAAGAGGAGAACCTGCCGTACTGTGTCACTCCCCGCCTCTTCCATGACCGTGTCGCTCGCGCCCGGGGGTTGGACGGAAGCGAAGATAGGGAACCGTCTGAGATATCCCCGCTGCCATTCCCCGCTGACCCACTCGCCGCCTTCATAGCGGTATACCGTAAGTTTTCTTCGGAAAATCACCGCTTCCACCTCCGTTTCACCCGGAATTTGATAGACGCCCGGAGCCGTCCCGTATCAATGAGCGGCGCGTCCGACTTCTTCCGCCGGATCGTAGCCGGCGCGTTCGGCGCAAGCCTTGACCGGTCGCCGAAGACGGCTTTCACGTCTCCCTCGGCCATATTGCCGATGATATCCACGACTTGCCCTGCTCCCATGCGGCCCATGGCCACGCGGCGAAGCAGGGTTTCCGCCGTATTTCCCCATTTGTTCTGGTTCGTATCGGCGGCGATGCGGAAGGCAGGCCGCGGCGGGATACGCTTTGTGCCGTACTCATTCCACGCGGCGATCTGCGCCAGAGACGTGCCGCCTTCGCTTCCCGCGTCCTGATGGAGCCCTACTTCTACCGCTGTATCGGAAAGCTCGGAGAACTCTATAAGAATTCCCCGGAGCCCCCGGTCAATGTCCTTCATCAGCCCATCCTCGTCCGCACCGCAATGACGCACTGCGCGCGGAGCGCCAGAAACATCTGACCATACAGTGTCCGGGACAGGGCCTCATCCGCTGCCGTTTTCCCGCTGGAAGAGGGATCCCGGAAGGAAATGGAGAGCTTGTTTTCCGTCATGGACTGAATCCCCGTCATAAAGGCGGAAGCAGCCCCGCCGGCCGCGCTCTCTCCACTGGAAAGGGCTTCCTGAATCTTCAGAAAATGCGCTGTGTAGTACGCCATGGCAAGCGGCCACATCCGGCCGAAAGCCTTCTTCCCTACCATGGGGGAAAGAGACTCCATGAGGGCTGTCACATCCCGGTCACCTACCTCCGCAAATTCCGGAGCCGCCCGGCGCAGCTCTTCCAGCGCTGTCATTTAGATGCCTACCGCTTTCACAAAGGCCGCCGGCATGGTGACAGTGACGCCTGCGGTAGAAGCAACGCAGTCCACCACATATTCCAGATTGCGGTACTGTACCGGGAGCTGGGTGAAGCGGTCCGGAATTTCAAACTTCACGTATTCCGGCGTAAAGTTGCCCGCGAACATGACGTCCTTGCCGCCCTTGCCTGCGCCCTTGAGCTCGCCCACGCGGATCCACCGGGTCACTTCCGGATGGCTCTGCTGGATGAAGTCAAGGAGCGTGCGGTCACTGTCAGAAAGACGCTTGGTCGCAAGGAAAGAATAGAGTGCCGGCGGCAGAAGTACTGTGTTCGGCTGTTCCACTTCGTTGGTCACGTCCGGAATCTTGTACAGAAAGTCGTTGAAATCCTTGATGATCTGTTCTTCCGTCTTGTCCTTCAGCGCGGTGCTGCCATTGGCGCCGTCCGCGGTGGGAGCGTATTCATTGAATTTCTGCCCCAGGAAGCCCGTAATATTGGACTTGGCGTCGCCATTCCATGCGATGTCATTCAGCTTGATGTCGATCGCCTGGCGGGCAGCGGTACCCTTGAGCGCGGTAAGGGGCTTTCTCGCAAAGGCTGCGTTCCGCACTTCATAGAGAGAATATCCGTAAGAAGCGCCCAGATGGTGGACCTTTACGGCGGTTTCAATAGCCGCAACGTCTGCCCGGGGCAGATCGTCGCTGTAATTGGTGATGAGCTTGGCCGATCCTACATTGTCATAGGTCCGGAGGAGTGCTACATCCGCGCCCTGGGGAATATCGGTCTGCACCGGAAACACGGTAAACGCATTGAGCGTCGCTTTCTTTACGGTAAGAACCTGCGCCCGCACATGGGTCAGTTCTCTTGCGAGAAACACAGAAGCGGCATCATCAAAATGCGCGTTGGCCTTGAATACGGCCGCGTCCATTTCATCATATTTACGATTATCAGTCATTTTCTTCCTCCTACTTGTTTGCAATCACGCCGGCCGCGCGGAGCTTGGCCAGAATGGCGTTAACTTTGGCGGCAATGGCAGCGGCATCGGCATTGTCTGCCAGATCCGCTTCCGCCGCCTGCGCGGTAAGGCCGGGATCCCCTTTGTCTCCCTTATCACCCTTGTCACCTTTGGGACCTGCGTTTCCGGGATCGCCCTTGTCGCCTTTCGGGCCTGCCGCCCCAGCTGCGCCAGCGTCCCCTGTATCTCCCTTAGGACCCTGCGGACCCACTGCTCCAGTATCCCCTTTGTCGCCTTTGTCTCCCTTGTCGCCTTTGGGACCGACTTGCTGGCGGGAAATACCTTCTTCCATGTGGTTCAGCTTATCTGCGGTGATAATATCGCCTCGTGTCCAGGTCTGTGCGGTGTATCCCTGTTCTGCGTTCACATCTGCCATGGCGCGCCTCACCCTACGACCGCATAGCCGGCCTTGGCCTTATCCGCTGCCGGAGTTTCCGCAGTGGTATTCACTACAAGCGCCTGGGCATTCCGGATACGGAGCGGCACCACACTCCCCGCCGCTGCGTCCGCCAGATATACATTGCCGGAAGCGTCGGTATCGGCGCCCTTGATGAAACCGGTTTCCACGGTATACGCCGCCGGATCGCCTGCTTTCACGTCCGCCGCGGCAGTCACGTAGACGTCGCCGAAGGTCAGCACCGGCACTGTATCGCCTTCTGCATAGTACGGGTCTGCCGGTTCCTTGTGGAAATGAAGTACCACGCCGAACGCCTTGTCCGCATCTGTCGGTACCGCTGCCACGCCGTCTTTGAGCGCTGCTACATCGCCCGGATTGAGACCGCCTGCGCCAGCCTGGAAGGAATCTACCACATCGAGCGCACTGTCAGCCTTCATTCCTGGAAATCCTTTGTCCTGTCCTCTTTCATACCAGTTAAACATTGCTTTTTCCTCCCTTACTTTACTGCCTTCAGATAGGCCGACGCTTCCGCTTCCACGAGCTTCTTCTGGAGATCCTCAATGCTGTCTTCATGGGTCTCCTTGCCTGCAGGCTGCTTCAGCGCCTTGTTCTGTTCATCCATCTTCGCCTTGCGGCTGTCGCTATCAGCGAGTGCGATGTCATAGGCCGCCATGATATAGGCGTCAGATTTGCCGTCCAGATTCACCTTGGACGTCTTGCCGATCACCGCTTTACGGATCTCCATATCGCTCATGCCGTCCGCTTTCTCCACGCCGGCCGCTCTCGCCGCGTCCAGAAGCGCCACACGGGCAGACACAGCGGCGTCGAAATGCTTTTTCTGTTCTTCCTTCAGCTTCTCCGCTGCCGCAGTGAGATCCTTGACCTGCGCTTCCGCGCTGTCCAGCTTCGCCTGCAGGGCATCCATAGCGTCCTTCTGCCTGGCAGCATCTTCCCGCATGGCCTTCACTGCCGCTTCCACTTCGGGCGGCACGTCGTAGGCAATGCCGTTGTCCAACTTGATTTTGACCATTTCTTTTTCCTCCTTATGGGAAATCACTTCATCCCCGTCCATATTAAGACGGGCCACACCGGCGCGGCCACGGCGCACCACCGCCACATGATTGTAGCGGATGTGCCGCTGCACCGCGTCATAATGCTCGCCTGACGGCGTCATCCCCGGCGTCTCGTCAAGCTCCACCGTATAGCCGCAGGAAAGCTCCCGGTCCTTCGTAGGCAGATCGTAGATCACAATATCTGCCCGGATGGCCTCCCCGTCGGCCCGGCCTTCGGAAAGCACCGTACCTACCGGCGCCACCTTCGCCGCGTTCCCCGCGCTCACCATGGCTTTATGGCCAATGGTGATGGGCTTGCCCTTGAGAGAGGCAAGCGACGCCTCGTCAAAGGCTTCCTCCGGCGGACGGTACTCGATCCGCACCGTCCCGTCTGCGTTCATGTACTTCAAAAGGCCCGTGCGGCCCACCACCGGCGCGTCTCGAATAAACCCCTCCGGCGTCATCTGTGCCTGAATCGGCGCAATGTCATATCTCTGCATCATTTCCTCCAGTCAAAAAGCACCCACGTCTGTGAGTGCTATATGTAAAATACCCGTATTTCGTCAGTCTGGATAGCGGAAGCGTAAAGCAGGAAAGATGGATAAATCAAGGTAACCGCTTTTTAATGCATCACGCATGGCAAGCTGGGCCGTTTCCAGTTCCTTCTTCTCTGCCTTTGTCATCACCTCATAGGACTCGCTGTTTTCCAAATCCAGACAGCAGTAGATCCCCTTCCCAGTCTCATAAACCTCTATGCTTTTGATTTGCGCAAGCCGGATACCAGGAATATTCTCCAACTGTACTGAAAATAAAGCAAGCATGTGCGATTTCCTCCACGAAAAAAGCGCCCACCGCAGTGAACGCCTTATGTCATTATATCTCAAGAAAACACAAAATTAAACTTAGCTGCCTTCTCATGTCTTTTCTTCGCAAGAGGCTTCCATTTTTCAAATATAGCAACAATATCCGCAGGAGTCCCTCGTTTAAGTGCATCTTTCGCATTCATTAGGAAAAGAGGAGTTTGATTATTTATATCATACGGAACCAAATAAGGATCAAACTGAAAAAATAACCCATCTATCTTAGGATTATATTGTCTCATTCAGTATTCCCCCCATTCACACTATAGATTGAAATAAGCTTCTCACCTGATTTGCAAGATTACTCTTTATCTCACTATACCATATTACGAACACCTCTGCCACAAATTCTTTTAGATTTTTATCGTCCTTATAGGAAGTGTATGCATATCGGCTGACTTGATCCATAATCACATCAACATCTAACTTGCTTTCCGAATGAATCAATTGCAGCATAAGTGCATCCAATTCATTATAGGCGTCTCGTGCCGAAATATGATGTTTCTCTGCGAATTTTTTCGCTACAATTTGATGATATCTATGGCCTAATTCGTGCAAATAAGGCGCTGTTTCATCAGTGCTGGCAAACCATCCTGTATTTTTCTTCAAATAGGATTGAATGCTGTTTGGCGTCCTATATTTTCGATTAACATACATAACCCCGCTGCGCGAATCGTAACCGGCAATCGCATCTTCCCCGAATCCATACTTCTCAAAATCAAGAATAATGATTTTAGGAACTGTCATCTCTTTGGGAAGATTTGGCGCAATCTCCCGCATATAATGTTCGCACAGCCGCACAGCCATATCCTTGTCTGTCTCAGAGGCATCCGTCCATAGATTGAAGTGGCTGTTTTCCACTTTTTTGACGTTCATTGTCACATCAACGTCTGGCAGATCAATGGTATCTGTACTCCCATACTTCGGCTTGAAGTTGTGCATCCACGAGACGGCCTCTGCGGCTGTCGCTGCATTCACCATTTCCCCGACTGGCAGCGTCCGCCCCTTCTGCGGCTGCACCACCACTTTATCCAGATCGATCACCGGAAGCGCTACGCACCGGCAGCGGATGGGATAGCCCGGGTATCCGTCGGCCGGAGGCTTGTCCCACTTGTATACATGACCGTTGTATGCCTGATGAAGAGGACGCACGCGGCTGTCTCCGGCGCTCTTCCATTTGAACTCGGTGATCCCTGCGTCCTGCTGGCGCTGCATAGTGAGGCGCCCATTGAGCTTCCCTACCTGGTCTGTCGCAATGAGCCTTGCCCGGTTCTTCTCTACGTCTACAATGCGGCGGATCGCCTGCATCAGTACGGATGTGACGATGTCTCGGTCTACATTCTCCTGAATGGCCCGGATCAGCTCGCCTTTCACCTTCGAGAGTGTTTCCGTATCAATGGAAGTGATCAGGTCCAGATTCTCCGACACCCACAGTGCTTCCTCGTCCACGTCCTGCCGCACCAGTTCTTTCACCGGCATGGTGGAGATGGGGAAGCCGAAGACAGACTTTGTAATGGCGTCCCACTCGGTCATGTTGTACCGGTCCACTGCCTGGTACATCTGCGCCGCCCGGCTCTCGGTGAAGACCGGCATATCGCGGCCTATATCTCCCATGAGGCGGTTCACCTCTTCGAGAGACGTGGGCGCCGCTGCCAGATGCCGGCGGATCACCGCCGCGATAGCTTCCACATGACTGACGAGCCACGCGCTGTACTGCCGCTCCAAGGCGAGAGGATAATGCCATTCCCGTTTCGGTGTGACCTTCATCATTCATTCGAGCGGTCAATGAGGTATTCCCCGCTCTCCTCCAGTTTCTCCCGCACTTCCTCGCCGTTTAAGGCGTTCATCTGGAAGTACGCCGCTGCCGCAGCCGCGTCTTTCTCCCTTGTCTGCGCTTCCACGAAGGCAGTCTCTGCCGCTTCCTTCTTCGACGGATTCCAGAGCGGATCAAAGACCAGCGTATACTCCGACGGCAAATGAACCTGCCCGGACACGTCCAGCATCTGGATCATACGGGACAAGATGGGCCGGAGCGTTCTCTGGCGGATGCGGTCGATCATGTTGTAGTAATTTTCCAGATCACTCACGCCTGTCGCATTGAGTCCGCCTGGGGAACGGCCGAAAAGAACCGTCATAGGAATATCAGACGCCGCGCAGAGTGCCACCTGGAATTCCTGCACCAGTTCCGGGATCCCCGAAAGCGGAATGGTGCGGATGTCGTACTCGTCGTCCTGGTCAAGGGCGATGGTATTCATCATATTCCGCACCATGTCGATCAGATCAAGCCGTTTCCGTACCGCCATTTCTCCGTCTTCAGTAGCGAGCATACCGGAGAGCCCGGCCAGTTTCAGCAGGCTCTGGCTCATCCGTGTCAGTGCCTGGAGCGAATAGTCCAGGGAAGAACCGTAATGGGTGAGATCTGCCCGGATGGTCTCGAAAACCCGGCCGCCCCAGCCGTCCCGCTGCTGCCGTATCCGGTTCGACACCGCTTCCCCAGTGAGACGGAGGCAGCGGGATTCATGTACACCAAAGGATCCGCCCATTTCATTCTGGACCGTGTAAATTTCCGGCTCGCCCATGCGGGGCCCGTCCATGTAGGTCTGGGCGTAAGAAACGGATGGCGCGTCATATACCTTGACCGCTGCCAGGCCCTTCATTCTGGATTCCTGAAACGGTTCCGTCAGATCACCGTTGTCGTCGGCGATAAAGACCAGTAGTGCCCCGCCGAAGAGTCGGTTCCATGTGAGCGCCTCAGAGAGCTTCGGTTTCCATTCCAGATCTTCCAGGGCAGAAAGCACATCCTTCGTCTCATCCAGTACCGCCTCCCCGGCACGGAGCGTGAAGTCCGGCCGTACCGCTTCGTTCGCTGGGGCCGTGATGATCTTTCTCGCAATGCCGTTGTATGAAAAGAGGTCCTCCGCTTCCTGATCCGTCATGGGCGCGCCGCCGTAGCGGTAGGCCTTGTACGGGTCATACCGCCGCGTTCCCTGCCCGAGGAAAGCATTATAATAGCCGTCCCTGCGGACGGCTTTTCTCTTTTTGCTCATGTTCTACCTCTTATGTGATTAATGATGCCCATGACCGGGCCGCTGCCACCAGCTGGAACGCATCGGAGGCAGCGTCCACCTGATCATCATGGAGGGCGTCAGGAAATCCTTCGAGCTCTGTCAGAAATTCATCATTCCAGGCACCCGCCAGAAGCATCACCGCCCCGCGCTGCACTTGCGCTGCCAGCGGCTCTGCTCTCGTGGTCTTATTTCCTGTCACCGTGTGGGAGATGATGCGGAATCCTGCCAGCTCCCGGCTGTAACTGGCGGCCTGCGCCTTGCCAGCCTGCCCCGGATCCTGGGGGATGCTGATTTGTGTGTTCTTATACAGCCCGAAGTCCTGCGCCGCGGTCTGCTTCACCAGATCCCGCACGCCCGCCGCGTTAAGCGCCCAGCGCCGGGCGTCCAGAATGATGTACTGCCCGTTCTTGAGCCGTGCCATAAGGCAGCCTGCCGTGCGGTCCGGATTGGGGCTCGCCGGCGTGATTTCCGTCGCCGCCAGATCCCATGCCCGCCCGATCGTAAGAATCTTGTCCGGAATCTCATGAACAATGCGGAACATGCCCCGCTTGAAATACAGTCCGGCAGCGGGCCGGATCTTCCAGTTTCCCGAAAGCAGCCGCTCCCGTTCTACCAGTGACAGCGCATTCAGCGTCGCCAGGTACCCCGGATCGGCGGAAAGCAGCACCTTGTTATCAAAGATGCTGGAACTGATAAAGGTCACGCTCTTGGCGAGCGCCGGATCGATGTGATATTTCTCCGCCAGTTCCTCCGGGCCGTCTCCCCAGAGGATTTTACCATCCAGACGAATGAAATAGCGCAGCACGCCGCTCCGCTCGGGAATGGCGTACCCCGTATCCTGATCAATCCACCAGGCAATAAAAGAAGCCACCCAGGAATCTGAATCCGGATTACAGGTAGCCCGTATATACGGCCGTACGCCGCAAGTCGTGCGGTTACGGCTCATCATGTAAAAGAACTGCTTTTCTGTGAAATGCGTCAGTTCATCGAAGCATATCAGCGGGATCTGCGCCCCCTGGTATCCATAGATGCTTTTATCCGAATGGAGATGATTGAACGTAATCTTGGCGCCTGATGGGAAAATAACCTGCTTCGGCGCTGACTCCCGGAACACCACGCCCAGCGGCGCGTACATATCTTTCGCATTGTCCCAGAGGCCGCCTTCGTTGGTGATCTGATTGGATTCCCGCCGGAAGATGACCGCGCCAAAGTCGGGATTGTCCGAATGGCGCACCGCTTCCAAGAGAAGCGCGTAGGTCTTGCCGCCGCCCGCTGCCCCGCCGTAAATGCAAATGTCAGCGGGCGTCGTCAGAAATTTCTCCTGCGGTCCTTCCTGCGGTCTAAGTATCATCCGTCTCTCCCATTGTCTGGAATATAAATCTGTACCTGGCTTGCGGTCTCTGCGTCCGCCGCTTCTTCCGGCTTATCCAGCCCGTACCGCTTGGCGAGCAGTTCGGCAGCCTTGAGCCTGTCCCGGATGGAAGCTTTCTTCTTCACCACCACAGGCTTCACCTTTCCCGGCCCGCTGCCTTCGGTGG
>CAUBUJ010000008.1 GCA_958439155.1 uncultured Veillonellaceae bacterium | reverse complement strand
ATATGCTATCGGATAAGTAACTGTTGTGCCCTTGTACGCAAGCATTCCCCCCTGGATAATTAGGCCCGGTTCACCACGAAACTTAGCCCACCATGCATTGGGGTTACTGAAATCATAGTCAGCAATAGCAGAAACACCGTTCATTTGTGTCGCGAGGTTCTTGAGGGAGGATGACGGCGAATCATACCAGTTTGTTTCTCCTGTAATCTTCTTAATGAGTCCTGCGATGCCTTCCATCTGCTGGGCCAGCGTATTTTTATTCCCGTCTGCGGTAAAGGAGCCTGTCAGTGCTTTCTTGAGTGTATCCCATAGGCCAATCGAATGCGTCTTATTATCCTGCGTGACATAGCTGATTCCTTGCTCATCAGCTGTCATAGATTTCACACGGACCAAATTGGCGTGAGCCTCCGCATTCGTATTGTGCTTGTCGAGCACTTCCACCGTCACGAGAGCGTTCGGGTCGATGGTGGCCGTCACGTTTCCTGTGTTGCTCATGGTGAGGTTCAGCGTGAATTTCTGGCTTACCACTGTGGCGCTGCCATGGGCGGGCAGGGTGTCCGGGTTGGGGTCTGTCATGATGCCGTAGAGGATCTTTGTGTCCGCGTTGTCTCCGTCCTGGGCGTAGAGACCCATTTCGCAGATCGCGAAGGCTGTGGTTACACTCTCATTGGTGATGGTCCCTTCGATGGACACGATATTGTTATTGGCGGCCACTTTGCTGATGGGCACGTCCATTTCTTTGTGCGCCAGTTCTGTGGCGGCCGCCAGGCTCCCCTGTACGGTTCCGCTGCCGATCGCGATGCCCGCAATATGAAAGGTCGCCGATCCTGTATTGATCTTGGCCTGCAGGGCGAGACCCGCGTTAGTGATTGTCATTGAGTTCCAGTTTGCCATGGATGACTGTCTCCTTATGCGTATAAAAAGGCGCTCCCTCATAGAGGACAGCGTCCAGATTCCAGTTGATGCTGATGTCCTGCGCGATTTCTGTATTCCGGTAGAAATTGGAATCTGCCCCCAGGTACAGTGTTCCTTCTGCGGTCGTATCTGCTGAGGTTAGCACTGCCAGTTCTTCCGTTTCCCCGTCATACCGCACAGTGAGAGGCGTCGCCTTTGGATCGTCTGGTGATCCCAATTTGGCGTATGCCATGCCCTGCCCGATTCCTCCGTCGATCCGGAAGAATCTAATATTGGGCTTGGGGCATTCGTCTTCATTCTCGTACAGGGCCGCCATGATTTCCGGATCATCGCCTCTCTGTATGACCAGTTTCCATTGCGACCCGATTATTTTAAATAGATAATTCCTCCCGGGATGTGCAGTTCTTTGGTGACTGCCAGTGTCTCCGCGGTGGTCGTGCCGGTGAGGACCGCGTTATTCTTCGCCGCAAATAGTGCGCGAAGCTTTGCGAAAAGGTAGTTGGTCCAGGACTGGGTGACACCGCGGACCGGTTCTGTCTCCGCAGCCTTCGCGGTGGTCCGCACGTTATCGAAGCCGATGAGACCGTATTCCGACTCTGTCATGGTGCCTCCGTTTATGCCTGCGCTGTCATGGCGGCGTCGATCATGTCATTGGTGGCCGCCTGGATTTCATTAAGGCTGTCCAGTTTTGTCTTGTATTCATTGGTAAAGTCATTGGTGGAGAGTCCCTTTCCATTGACTTTGTCCACTTTATTGGCGATGTCGCTTTTTGTGGCCAATTCATTGGCGGCCGCCTGGCCTCCGTAGTACACGACCCCGCCGGAAGCGAAAAGGCCTTTTTCTGTGAGAGTTTCCGCTTCCCCTTCCGCCGCGGTATTGACCATGTTGCCAAAGAAAAGGTAGTTCGTGGTGACAGCGGCGTCTCCTTCGCCTGTGGTGACGCTCAGATTCTTGACCAGGCCGCCTGTAAAGGTGAGGCGCTTATCGGTCATATTGATGTCTTTTTCCGCATCATACTTCGCGTACGGGCGGAGGTCCGGATTGGAAAGGCCGTCCAATTTCTTTTTATCATCGGCGCTCATGAGGCCGGCCGCGTCGGCGGTGGCGTTGGAGTATACCATGTGGGACAGAAGCACCCAGGCGCCTGCGGTCTTGTCTGCCGGAACATAGAGCCTGTTCCCGTCGTCGGCCGCTGCCGTATTGGCTGCGTCAAAGCGGTAGATCCCGTTGGTATCCGCCAGAGAGACGGTCCATCCTTCCTGCGGATGGGCGATCGCCTTCAAGGCCTCCGCGTCCGCTGCGGGAGCGCGCCACACCAGATTGTTCGTCACCGCCGATACCTGGTCAGCTGTAGCGAAGTACTCCACGCCGTGACCGCCAAGGGCAAGGGCGTTTTTGGCGTCGTTTCCAGTAAACTTTCCATTCACAGAATCCAGCGCGTTTTTCACATTGCTGTTTCCATAGGATACTTTTTCTGCAGAAATGGTGAGGGAAGATACGCCGTCTACCTTCACAAATTTTGGATCCACATAAGTGTCATAAAAATGTTTGAGACCTTCCGGTGTGACTGCGTTAAAAGTTGCCATGATGTTCCTCCTTTGAATCAGACGCCTTCCATTGCCGCGTCAATCTGTTCATTCGTTGCCGCCTGAAGTCCAGGCAAAATAGAAAGGGTACCGTCCGCGGTGATATTTACTCCTTCGCCGGCTTTGATGCCGCCCAGGGCCGTTGTGGATGCCGCGGGCAGTTCGTAATTAGAGAGCCCATCCAGTTTCTTCTTGTCCGCAGCCGACATGAGCCCGTCTGCCTGCTGCGTCGCCGGATTGTATACCGGCGTTCCTACTCTGACCCAGGCGCCGGCCGTCCCGTCATCCGCTTTGATGACGCTTCCGTCTTCCGCATCAGCCTCCGTGGTGTTTTCCGCGTCGAACCGGTAGATCGCGTTGGTGTCATCGACAGAGCAGGTCCATCCTTCCTGCGGCGCGTTCAGCGCTTTGAGCGCCGTCGTATCCGCCGCGGAAGGTTTCCATTCCAGCCCATTGGCGATGCCGTTGAGTTGATCGGCTGTGGCGAAATACTCCAGGCCATGTCCGCCGAGCTGTTCCGCGTTGTTTGCCGTAGCTGCCCGGACGGCTTGCGTGGCAGTCGCGGCATTTCCTGTGTACTGTTCTGCAGTCAGCGTCCCCAGCACCTGGCTGCCGTCATCATTTTTAAATGTAATGGCGCCATTGGCATTCTTCATGAGGATGTCGGCGCCATTCTGCAGTATCAGCTGATGATCGCTTCCGTCAATTCGAAGATTTCCCGTGACGGCTCCACCTGTTAATGGCAGGTAATTTCCGCTGCCTCCCGCCGCAATGATGGAGTTGATCTTCTCTACCAGGCCCGTTTCTTCATCCCATGCCACATCTGCAGCATCCATGAGCTTGAATGCGCCGCCGTTTTTCTGTTTGAGCTTATCAATGATTTCAATGGCCATGATTCTTCACCTCCTCATTTCACAGTGACGGTGGTATTCCCCAGATTGGGGTTCGTGGATTTGAAGACGTGATAGGAAACGGTCGCGCCGCTCGCGTTGGTGAAGTCAAGCGTCTTGTACAGGGAGAAGCCCCCTTCGAACCCGCCGACGAAGTACCTGGGCGCGTCGCCGAAAGACGCCGGATAGGCATAGAAAATATAATTTCCATCAGACGCATTCACCGTGAAATCACGGGCGTATCCGTCGGCGAAGGTATTTCCCGTAAGTCCCAGAATGAATGCGCTGTCTACCGCGTCCGCATCGGCAGGCTTTGCCGCGCCCCAGTAAGCTTTATTTTTGAAGGTAACCCCAGTCGTTCTGGTGGCGGTCGTCCCTTTCGCGTCCTTGGCGGTAATGGTCCAGGATGTGTTGGACTTGATGTTCTGCTCGGTCAGGCTCTTGCTTCCCGTCAGATCAGTTCCTACCGCTTCCGTCCCGATTTTGACTTCTGTAGGCACGCCGGTCAGCGTCCACGAGAGCGTCACATTGGTGATGGTTCGTCCGTTTTCCACCACATTTACATTGTTGGAGAAGCTTTTCACCGCGACCGGCTTATAGAGAAGCTCATCCAGCGCGTCCTTGACGGTAGCCTTCCCATACGCGCCATAGGGGATTTTCCCGGCTTTCACATAAGTATCATGGTAATGCCTGAGCCCTGCCGGCGTGACTGCTTTTTCTTCTGCCATTGTGTTCCTCCTTACTGAAAAGCGGCGTCAATGTCCTCATTGTCCGCCGCTGGTAATCCATGTCCCTGTTCCTTCGCGTAGAGCGCCCATTGCTTCGCGCTCATCGTCGCTTTTGTGGGGCTGTCTTCATCCTGACCTCCATCGGGCGATTCTTCCCCCATGGCCCATGCCTTCGCCTTTTGCACGGCCGCTTCCATATCCTCCCAGCCTGGCGGCACATCTATGGAAATGTGGGGCGCCGCTTCCTCTGGAATGTCCGTCCCGTCACTGATGGACGGCGGGCCGCTGCCCACGTCCGGCAGATCTTTCATGGTGTGCGCTGTGCAGACCACACGGATTGCCGCCGGGAAATTGGCTGTCTTCACGCCGACGGCGTTGCAGACTGTGATGTCATACAGAAAACCGCCAGGCTGGAATTTTCTTGTCATCGCGGAGGGAATCTTGATATACAGCTTATTCCCTGTGATGCCTGTCGCCGCTGCCGACACAGCCGGCGCGCTGCCGCAGACGGGCATGAGAGAGAATCGCACTTTGTCTGACGCCTGCAGCTCGTAGTCTCCCAAGTTAAGTACCACATTCAGGTCATCTCCCTGGGACATGGTCATATTGAGACCATCTACTTCTACCATCGTCTCACCTCCCTTTGAGTCTGGTCTCTCTGTGGACGTAAGAGGCGTTTTCCACATAGAGGCTCTTTCCAAACCGCCAGTCCTGGGAAATATCACTGTTGATCGTAATTTCTTTATGGCAATAGGAGGCATTCCCGATATAGAGCGTCCCTGTCATTTCCCGGTAGAACTGCACATAGTCGAGCCATGACCGAACATTCTTGACCGCATTGACTGTTTCTACCAGCCGCTTCAGCGTATCCTCGCCGGCCATGGGCCCCCGGATCAGAATGACCCGGAAATGGTAAGGCTCTCCGCCGTATTGGAACCATTCCTCTACATATCCTTCCTGCAGGATGATGGATACGGTATTCTGCACCACCGCGGCAGTCCCTTTTTTCCGGTGGCTTTCTATGGCCTGTCGGACCATGGACCGCTTCTGCCCAATAGGAAGCGTCTGGTCGTAGGCGTCCACATGGTACTGCCAGGCGAGCTCGTCAATGAGAGTCTCGCTGAGTTCGGAGAGTCTCGGCAGGAGCAGAAGAAATCCAGAGGCCCGGCTGACTTCGCCCAGTTCTTTCTCTATGGCCCTGGAAATATTCCGTACGGTCTCATCCCTCCGGAGATTGTCTGGAAGCGTCGCGAGGACCGGGGCTTCCCCGAGTTCATTCATCTTCAATGCCTCCGTAGCTGACCGCGCTTGTCCCGCAGACTGCCACCTGGGTTCTTGCCAGCGCTGTATAGGCGGGAGATTCCACGACGACCCGCTTGGCGCCGGCGTTGACCATCCTTGTGATCAGCTCCGATGGATTGATGTCCCGCCCCAGCCTTTCCTTCTGCCATGCGATGTAGCTTTCCGCCGCTGCTTCTACCTGCTTCCGTATGCTTTCCGCCTGGGCCTGCTCGTCTCTGGCGATGTAGAAGGTGGCCTGCAGGTCGTAAGATTTCTTTTCCGGCGCAACTACCGTCACATGATCGGTCAGGGGCCGTACATTCTGATCGGACAGCACCGCTTCCACCTGGGCGAGCAGTTCTTCCCCCGGGATGGCCCCGCCTTCCAGAAGCGGCCGCACTTCCACCTCGCCTGGAGACGGTGATGTCACCGCCACATCGGTGATGAGGGCAGAGGCGCGCTTGGCGAAATATTCATAAGCCCCTTCCGGGCCTGCTACTGAGAAACTTTCCGGTGCCTTCCGGATATCTTCCCGATAGCTGTCGTCGTCCTGCTCCTCCGCGCCGCCTTCGGAAATCGTGGTGTTCCGCACGCCTGCCACATAGGGGACGGGATCCACCAGCGTGGCAATGCTCCCTTTCTCGTATCCGTTTCCCACAGGCCCTGCGGCCAGGCATTCCGCCTCGCCCTGTCCTGTAAGGATTCCCTTGGGAATGAGGACCGCTTCTTTCAGCGCGAAGAAAACATTATCCCCCGCGGTAAATCTCGTCCCTGCAGGGATGACCGTCGCCGCCGTTCTCTCCGCGGAAAGCGTGATTTCCATTGTCGTATGGGCAGGCGCGGCCGGTGTGCGTACGACGCCCATGAAATCCCCCATATGGTCCAGATTATTTCCCGAGGCATACCGGAGAAGGTTCTGTTTCCCCGTCTCATTGATCTGGTTCATCTGGAGAATGATGATATTGGCGATGGTCAGCAGGAAGAGCCGTACCGGATCTCCGCTGGCCAGTGTCCGCCCCGTAATGGACCGGTACTCTTCCAGCACCGCTGCCTCTACCTTGTCTTTGTCCGCGTCTACAAAAACGACTTCAGGCAAGCTGCTCCGTATCATTGATTTTCACCTGCACTTTCGGTTTCAATACGCCGTCCGCTTCCTGCGTAAACGTAATGGACGTCACGGCCGCTCTTGGCTCATAGCGCTTGATCTTGATGAGAATATCCGAGGCCATCATGGCCTGCGCCTTTGCCATGGGCTGGTCTACATACCCCTCTATGCCGAATTCCCGGTCGAGAGGAACGCTCCCCGCAAGCGTAGAAAGAATGGTCTGAATATTTTGGAGGATCTCTTCCACTTCCGTGGCCGGCGCGAAATCGATGTTCTTTTTCCTTACACTGGTGATGTCATACTGCGCCATACAGACCTCCTGACACGGCGTATTCCTGCAGCGTCACATCTGCTTCCGCCGAAAGGGGATGTCCCCATTTGTCCCAGAAGGTCACATTGTGGGACACGCTTTTGACGGTCCAGAAATTGTCTCCTACCGTCTTGTTTCCGATGACCAGAGGGAATACCGTTCCGGTGTCCCGCATTTCCTGGAGCCGCTCAATTTCTGTGAGCGGATTCACTCCAAGTGTCGTAGACAGAAGCATTTTGAAAGAAATTTCTTCCACGTCAGGCCCCACAAATTCCAGTACCGGCTTAGTCCCGATGATGTCATGTTTCTCCCACCGCCCTTCCGAGCTTCTGGAGAATTCATCAAAGGTTCTCGTAAAGAAACTGGAAGCGATGAAAGGGATGGTATTCATAAACCCTACGATCATGCTATCCTCCTATGTACACATTGCCGCTGCCTTCCGCCACTGTCCCGCCGCAGTCCACCGGATCCCCCACGCGGCCAGCAGCAAGACCGTTGATATAGACAGACCCGCTGCCGCCCGCAATATGCCCTGCGTGCGAGGGATGGACCGGGCAGCTGTGCGGCGCGTAGCTGTCGGATACCCGCCCGGCGCCTTTTCCATTAATGAAGACATCCCCGCTCGCTGTGACAAGCGCCGCAGGCGGGCAGGCGTCATGGCCTGTATTTTTGTCTCCCAGTCTTGTCGCTGCCGGCATATTGCCTCCTCAGTTAATATCCACTCTGGGCGCGGTGATCTTGATTGCCGAAGCCCCGTGAATTTCAATGATTCCATTCTCGTAACGCAGGCGGCTCCCGTCGGGAAAGGTGATGCTCCGCACATTGGGATCTGTTTCCGGCGGCGGATTTTCCCTGCTGTAGAAAGCGCCAAGGACAAAGCCCATGTTCATTCCCTTCCCGGATGGATTGGGAAGGAACGCGCAGAGTACCTGCGTATCCACTTCCGGCACCCAGTAGCCCTGCGTCCCGAGGCTTCCGATCTGCAGCACCGGGAGCTCAGCGCTCACCATTTTTTCCTTATCAGGAAAGGTGACCCGCGCTGTGCAGGCCGCGCCGTTCACCGAAGACACCCGTCCCACGCGGAGCATGTTTTTGATCTGGTTAATATCCAACGAGGCACCTCCTTACGTCAATGCTCGTGGTGTACCCGCTGCCAAGGGAATGGGCGGCGGAGGTAATGATGTAGTTCCCGTCAAATACGCCGAAGCCGAGCACCTTCACCACAACGGAAGCGAGCATCTCGAAGCGTCCCACCAGATCAAAAGACCCAGTCACTTCTTCCTTATTCTTCTCCCGGAGGCGCTTCTTCGCGAGCCGTTCCGCTTCCGCGATGGAGGCGACCTGTTCTTTCACCTGGAGCGTTTTCCCTTCCTTCTTGGATGGATCCGTAAATGTCGCTTCTATGACCTCTTTCGTTTCTCCGTCCTGGTACTCCACATGACAAGCCTTGTACACCTCCCGCACCTTGGACTGGAAGCGCCACCCGGTCATATCCGTGACATAGAGCATATTCTCCGCTCTCGCGTAGATCGTGCTGGGCCTTACGATGGTGATCGCCGGCGCCGCTTCCTCATACTTCACCTCATCGAAGATGACCACCTTCTTGTCATACACTTTGAGGGCCAGACCCTGATCGGTACAGAGTTTCATCAAAAAAGACAGATCAGACTCTTCCGTCTGTTCTGCCCTGTCTAATAGTGGATTTTCTTCTGTATCGTACACCAGCGTGAGTCCTGCCCCTTCGGCGATATCCTTCGCGATGGTTTTGAGCTCCGCCTTTTCCCAGCTGCGGGATTTCTCCACGCCGCGGAGCTCGTTATTTTCCGGGATGGATGTCCCTTTGATGCTGACTTCCGACGGAGGCGCGCTGCACTCGATCTCATCAATCGCAAAGGACCCGAGCGCCAGCGTCTTCTCCCCTTCCAGAAGGCTGCCCCATCCGCGGCTCAGAAGCGATACGTGAAGCACGGCGCCTTTCTCCGGCATCCAGTCCGCCCGCCACAGGCCCTTTCTGTCTTCGAGAACCATAGAGAAATCATCCGCTTCCCCGGACATATTGTCTGTATAGGAAATAGACTTCAAATATGGCGCAAGGTCACTGGAAATGTCCTTGTTGTCATACTGGACGCGCGCCCGTACCTGCCGCGGAATCATGAACGCCTCCACGGCGGAAGCCGGTTCGTCAGCGGCGGCGTATAGTCCGGCACAGTGAGCGTGACGCCCGCCGGAAATACTACCGTCTCCATATAGGCCTCATTGGAGCGGAGAAGAACGTTCATCGCCGACTCCGTACCGTACAGTTTGTAAGCGATGCTGTCCCACATGTCCCCCTGTGCCGTCGTATAGGTCTTACTCATAGGACAGTCTCCTTCCGTTGTTCGCCATATCCGCCAGCATCCGCCGGAGCTGCTGCATCGTGACGGTCATGGCCTGCTGCACGACAGCGCCGTCCGCGTTCCCTTGAATGGTGACCTGCGGGCGGAAATCTACAGTAATATTTCCGGATGCGCCGGAAGGCCTGGCCGGCGCGCTTCCCAGCATGCCCAGGCGGCTTCCTGCTTCTGCCCAGAGATTCACCGCCCGGCGGCTCCCGTCGAGAGGAATCGCCGCTTCCGGTCCTTCTTCAGCGAAGGTGGTGAGGAATGCGCCCCGGTTGTAAATGCCGCCGGCCGCGTTCTGCGCCACATTGGGCGTTCCGCCGCCTAAGAAATTCACCGCCGCGTCGATCGGATGGGAGAGTATCTCTTTCAGGGAGTTCCACTTATCCATGACCCGGTCATATCCTTCCGTGAAGAGATTCTCCACGGTCGTGATGAACGACTGGACTGCCGCGGAAGGATTCTCCCATAGTGTGATGAAGAAATTCTTCACTGTATCCCAGTTGTTGTACAGGTAGATGCCCGCTGCCACAAGGCCTGCTATTGCTACGATCATGAGGCCAATCGGATTGGCAGATAAAGCAGCGTTCCACAGCCACTGGACCTGTGTCCAGGCTGCTGTGGCAATGGCCGCCGCTCTGGTAGCTACTATGGAGGCATATGTCTTAATTGTCCCAGACGCGACCAGGCTATTATAGATAAGCCTGGCTGCATTATATTCATTTTGCAGGATTTTTGCTGTTCTTAGCACTGCCATAAAGGCTACAAATCCAATTGCTAATTCTGCTATTCTTTGTATAAGGACTGGATACTTAGCAGCTACCCCGCCTATAATGCTTGCCATGGATCCTAAGATTTCCACAGCTGGCGTTATGACTGGAAGAAGCCCGTTGCCCAGGGCAATCTTTGCTGCTTCAATCCGGTTATTCATGAGCTGTACAGAATTGGCCGTCGTTCCGGCGCGAGTAGTAAACTCATTCTGCATACTCCCCGCGTAATTGGAAGCGTCCCCCACCTTGTTAAAGTTTTCTTCCAGGCCGTCCAGGTTGGACAGGAGCGGCGCGATGGCGCCAAGAGATTCTGTTCCGAATAGATTCTTCAAGGTGGTCGCCTGCTGGGCCTTGTCCAGGCTTTGAATGCTTCTCAGCACGTCCAGGATAGCGCCTTTGGCGTCTGTCTGCATGCGCTGCGCCATCTCTCCCGCGTCCATGCCAAGAGAGGCGAAAGCATCCGCCTGGGACTTGGTGGCGCTCTCCCCAGACACAAGGGCGAGGATCATATTCTTGATGCCCGTCGCCGCGACGTCAGACTCAATGCCGGAGCCGGCGAGACTCGCGCCAAGCGCGGCAATCTCTCCCGACGCCACGCCGCCCACTTCGCCAAGCGGGCCGACCCGGGTGATGATATCCGAAATGATGGGAGCAGAAGCGGCTGTGGTATTGCCCAGATAGTTCACCTTGTCCGCCAGGTCTACCACTTCGGACTGGCTCATTTTGAAAGCGGTGCGCCACTTGGCCATCATATCTCCCGCCTGATCGGCGGTAATGTCAAAGGCGACGCCCATCTTGGCCGCTGCTTCCGCAAAGGACAGAAGATCGTCTTTGGCGATTCCTGCCTGTCCACCGGCGGCGACAATCTTTCCCAGACCTTCTGCTGTCATGGGGATATTCTTGGACATCTCTAAAATATCCTGGCTCATTTCCTGGAATTGCCGGGGTGTATCGAAGTCCACTACTTTCCGCACATCCGCCATGGCAGATTCAAATTTCATGGCCGACTGCACAGGCCCCATAAGAACAGTCCCTACCGCTTGGGCTTTATAATACAAAATATTCCAGTCTGCAAAATTTTCCCGAAACATGGAAGAAGATGCATCACTATAGGCTTGCATGCTTTTTTGCTGCCGATTCCATACAGCAGTATCAAAGGTCTTCTGATTGATGATACCTTTATCAAACGCCGCTTTCAGCCTTGCGCTCTCTCCGCGGAGACGCTGCATATATTTTTCCAGTTCATCAATACTTTGGCTTGCTTTCGCAAAGTTATTGGTAAAAGAAGAATTCATGGCGGCAGACAGCACAAAGCCAAATGAAAATTCCTTGCTTGCCATTGGCAATACTCCTTACTTTGTCAATAAAGATTTGCTATAATGTAAGCGAAAATAATAGTTATTCAGAAAGGATGTGATTTAAGTGATTTATCTTTTTGGAGCAATGGCTATCTATTTTCTCTTTGTTTCTTGGATAATTCCGTTAACTCACCCTCTTCTTTTGGCATTTTTCCTATTACTTCCGGCTTTACTCGCTTTTATTCTGTGCATTGTCGATGCTATTAAAAATGGCTCCATGAAAAAAAGCGATCTGCTCCTTTTACCATTTGCCCTGCTCAGCCTGATGGCTTGTACCATCTAACGGCGTTCTTGCTTTTCCATCATCCCCGCTGCCAATTCCGCGTACTCTAAGAGTTCCCGGAGCGGCAGATTCAAATAAAACCCGACTGGCGTATAGGTGGCCATGGCCATCTGGAGCGCCAGTTTTTTGATGGGCCTAATTCCCTCTTTGGAATCCCTGCCGGCGATTCCTAATTTAATAAAAAATCAGCAGCCGCCGCCATGACGTGGGTGAAATCCTTCCCGGAGAGGGCCAGCACATCATCCACCGGGCATCCGATGGCCTTGGCCGCGACCGCCGCCTGGTACTGCATGGAGACCGCCAGAAATGGGCTCTTCTCTCCCATGGCGCGCACTTCCTTTTCCGCCTGTATTAGATCATTCCCAGTGAGCTTGTCAAAATTCAGATCCACTTCTTTCAGCTCCTTGCCTTTCACCGCAAGGGGCTTTTTCAATTTGATGACCATGTCTGCCTCCTTAGGTCAATCCCAATGCTTCCCGCACGTCCGCCAGGTAGTCCACGCCGCCGATGTTGCAGATGTAATTGAACTTGTCCAGTTCCAGCACGTCTTTCCCGTCGATGGTCACTTTGATGTAGTTCACTTCGAGTGTGGTTTTAGTGTCGCTGGTGGTGCCTACGTCGAGCTTGCCCAGTTCTGTGGTCTTCGGCACGCCGGCCACCACCACTTTCGCCGGGGATACTTTGTATTCGCTGGCTCCCGAGTCATATACCTGCTGGGCGCCTCTCAGGTCGAGCTGCACGCCCTTGGGCTGCGCCAGGAGGACGTTGGGCTTCGAGAGGGTCCGCCAGTTGAGCTCTAATTCCATGGAAGAGTAGTGCCCCAGTACGGGCGATTCCACTTCCCCGGCGATGCCCGCCCCTTTGACGGTCTCTGTCATGGCTTCCAGATTGGGAAGCGTCACGTCAGCGATGCCGATCAGGTCATCCCCGCCTTCATATACTCTGAAATTGATTAATTTTTCCGGTACTTTCATGGCTGCCTCCCTTATTCAAACAGTGTCTGGAAATAGGACGGATCGTATTCAATGACGTTCTCAATGACCCGGGCCGGCGCCGGCGGCGTGAGGTACGTATGGAATTTAATGATGCCGTCCATAAGGTTTGTCGTGGGGTTTTCATCAGACAGGAATTCCACCCGGCCGCCTAAGAGCGCGCCCTGCGATACGAGACCGTTCAGGCGGATGTTCTCACTGTCAATCACCGTCTGGATGAGGCGCTTCGTAATGGGCTGGTCCACCTTCGCCCAATAGGTCTGGATGAAGGTCTGGGCATGCCAGTTGAACATGCGCCGGATGGAAATGAAGGCGTCTTTCGGATCCGTATTGGACGGATAGCACGCTGTGCGGTTGCCCCAGGCTTTCCATCCGCCAATGAAATTGAGCGCCGTCACGATGCCCTGGCCATTGAGGTAATTCGCTTCATCCGGTCCGAGTACCACTTCCGTCCCGTCCGCGAGGCACGTGCCGGTGATCTGCATGGACTTGTTGGACGGAGACACATAGGGAATATCATCATTGTCGCTGTCTGTCTGGGCGATGACGCCAAGCAGATGGGTCGACATGTGATAGACTCTGTCCCCGTTCCGCACCATCGGCCAGCACACCACTTCCTGCGTGTCGGTGTAGTTGTAATTGTTTTTCCACGCGGACACGTCAGTGTACTTGGTGATCGTATCCGCCGGCGCGTCGGTCAGGACCATCGCCTGAAAATGGCTGTTAATGCTTCCCGCCTTGGCGGTCATTACCGCTGCCACTTCCGGCTTGTCACTCCATCCCGGTGCGAGGATGAGGCCCGGCACGAGGCCATAAAGCGGGAAGACCTGGTTCAGTGTCTCCAGCCCCTTGTAGGCGCCGGTCGCTGTGTCTACGCCGCCGATGATGTCGTCCGCTTCCACCGCGGACGGATTGAGCTTGTCATAGGAGAGATGCAGAGACGCAGCGCTTGCCGCCGCTCCGCCTTCCAGCGCCGTAATGACCAGATTCCCGTCATCATCATAGAGCGCCTCATAATCTGTCCCTTTTACAAGCGCATTTCCATCTGCCGCGGCTTTCACCACAAGCGAAGACAGGATCACTGGATCGGTGACTCTTCCTTCTCTGTTCTTCATTGCCAGTTCTTTGTCCGCTACCGCTTCCTTGTGCGCCGCAGGATCGAGTACATTCACCAGCACCACCGGCCCGCGGTTGTACAGGGAAAACTGGCTGTACATCACTTCGCACAAGGTGTAGGAATCCCAGTCATCACTGTAGCCAAAGGCGCCCACCGCTTCGGCGTAGCTGTAGCACAGCACAGGACGGTTTGCCTTGGCCGGATTTTTCGCCAGATGGACCGGCGCCGTACCGAAAATGACCGGCAGGCCCGCTGTCGTATTGACCGCGGGAATGATGCTGGTCGGTACTTCTGATGTATAAACGCCATGCTGATAGGCCATGTTATACCTCCATCGCTTTTCTGTAATACAAATACAGCGGGGTTCCCTTCCGGGATGCCTCCGCTGTCTTTTTTCTCATGTCACTGACCGGCACGAAGAGCTGCATGAACCACGGCTCTTTCGCCGCGATCCGCTTCGCTTCTTCCGGGATTCCTATAAAAACCGTATAGGCGAGCAGGCGCTTCCCGGAGAGCGTCGGCCCGATGTATATCAGCCGTTCCGGCTTAGAATGCTTCATAATCTATGCCCACCTCCTCAGGCTGGCCAATGGAATAGACCGCTTCCAGTCTTCCTTCCCACTGGGGAAAAGGCTGGGCGTCCGCCACAGCCCCTTTCAGCGGGAGCACCAGCGCTGTCCTTCTCGATAAAAGCCACCGGTGCTTCAAGAGCTTCTGCCGCACATGTTCCATCAGGTTATACAGGCTCCTCCATCCATTGACCTTATCGTCGTCATAGATGGAAAAGCCGATCTCAAGTTTCACCGTACTCAGCTCTTCCCCATCGCTGTCCTCTATATCAGTGGCGAGAGCGTAAATATACGAACTTTTCTCGGCCGGCCTGTCTCTGACTGGCGGATAGCCCGCATAGACCGTGATGGGATAGGTCCCTTTCACTTGTTTCGCGTCATATTCCTGGACGACTTTCCGCAGAAATACCGCCGCGTCGTCCATCACTTCCATCGGTGTCATTTCTTGCTGAGCCTCCACGAAATTTCATGAAGGAAGCGCTGGTTCAGTGTCTCCTCCGCGATGGGCACCACATGCTCCAGTACTTCCTGATTCTCCACCATCTTCGGCACGCTCGGCCCATAGGGCGAGGCCAGGGGATACCGGGCCCGCTGCGCGCGGAGCATGGGGCCGCTGTAGCCCCTCGGGAACTGCTTCACGAAGAGCCCCTTCACAGGCCTAAGTCCGCTTTCCCGGAGGACCTGCACCCGCATGGGGCCCCGTTTTCTTTCCCTCAGGCGGAAGGCCGACAGGGCGAGCGGCGCCCCCTTGGCGATGATCGCGCCCCGTGGAGACTGTCCTTTCGCCCGGTCGATAGAAAGCGCTCGTTTCACTTCCGCCGCTTTCACCACATACCGGCTTCTTGCGCTTTTGGAGATTTCCTTCCGCGTCGTGATGATCGTCCGGTTCACCGCATTGACCGCGGCTTTCTGTACCAGACTGGGGGCGCTCCGCATGAGGCTCGCCGCAAGGCGGGCGTTTCTTTCGTCCAGTGCTACGTCAATCATCGGTCATTCGCCTCCAGCGCGATCGTAAGAATCCCCATGGCCTCCACCACGCTCTGCACCAGGTACAGTTTGTCATCCACCGTGAAAGTCTGGCCGTATACGGGAATGTCCGGCAGGTCTTCTGTCCGGCAGTGCACAATGACCGTGCTGCCGTACAGATCGTAATGAGGGACCGTACGCCTGGAAGCGCTGTTTGTCAGATCGTCGACGGAGCTCGTATCCTGCAGGATCGCCCGGCATTCGGTACCGTTCAAATTGTGCAGATCCGCGAACTCCTCCTCATTGATGAAGACATCCCAGTCCGCTTCCACCTGGTCACGGAACGCGCTCATTTAGGTCCCGGAGGTGACGGTGATGGCGTTCGACTTATTCGCCGTATCCACCCATGTACCGCCGGTCACTTTTCCATCCGCATTTGTGGTGAGGGCGATGGACTTCACGCCTGTCCCGGGGTCGCCTTTTTCCCCCTGCGGTCCGGCAGCGCCCGCCGCGCCTGCTGCTCCGCCCGCGCCGAGAGCATTGATCTTGACCGGCACGATGCCGCCGGACACAGCGCCCACGGCAATGCCCGCGGGGATGATATTTTCTCCCGCTTCCGCCACGGCCTTGCCGTTTGCCGTATCAAAATACAGCGCCTGGCCGGTGGTGATGTTGGTCAGGTCCGTAGGAAATCCATGGACGCCTACGATGGCGATGCCGCCCACCGCGCCGGGCTCGATATTTTCCTGGGCAATCCCGATGAGGGAACCTGCCTGAATGATGTCATGATAACCGATGGCCGCGTCGCCTGTATTCTTGTAGTCGATAATATCGCCGTTCTGAATGAAATTTGCCTTTGCCATGTTCTATTCCTCCTTATTTCCCGGTGCTCTTGTAGAACGCTCTGAAATCAAGCACATTGATGCCGAAATTGATGTATACCCGGGTCTTTACGCCGAGCGTATTGAAATCCACCTGGCTTTCCATGGTGGGGGTGTCCTTGCCGTTGAGGAAGGTCACTTCGATACCAGGCACCACGCCGGGCGCCGCTGCCAGGTACCACGCGGACGCGTCTTCCAGATTGGGATCGGAAATGACCGTGAGCCGGTTGGCAAAGGGGTTCGGCGTATTGTTTGCCTTCGTCGGATCCACCGCGGAAGAAATGAGCTGCGCCGCTGCCACTTCCAGTTCTGTCGGCACGATCAGGTACACCGGCTGGGCGTTGATGTAGGTCTTGTTGGACGGGTCCCGCTGCTTGGCCATGGCCGCTTTCGCTTTCGCCAGGGTGTCGATAGAGAGAGCCCCCGTGCCCTGGTTCTTGTTGGCCGCGGAGAAAATATTCGCGCCGGTGAGCGCTTCATAAGCCATGCGGTTGATCTGCCGGCGCACCGCCGCGCCGTATCTGGCGGGGATGTCTGTGAGCGCGCCCAGGTCGTCATTGATAATCGCCTTCTGGGTGATGGCGTAGGACCGGCCGTAGGTCTTGATGCTGGTGGCTACGCTGTAGTCGGTCATCTCACTGGATTTGAATTCCCCGTTTTCTGTCATTTCGAGAAGCTCATCCGCCGCGCCGAGCCCCACTCTGGACGTCGGCTTGAAATCGCTGTTGCTTCCCTTAACTGTCCAGTACTGGTAGGTCGTAGGAATCTCATTGTACGCCTTCAGCATGGACTTATGCCCCACATTGGCGAGGATCGCCTGGAAAGCGCCAGTACCGCCGCCAAATACAGTGCGGAGGAGTGTGTCTCTTCCCACGAAGAGCGGATCTTTGCCGGTCTGCCGGCGGTAAAATTCTTCCGCCAGACGCATCATAGAAATATTCCGCATCTGGTCCGCCCCTTCCGCGGGATGTTCCACCGCAAGGCCTGCCCGCAGAGCAAGACCGTCTGCCGCGGCGGCTCTGAATTTTTCCGTATCGTCTTTGACGACGGTCACTTCCACAGGCTTTCTCTGCTTTTCCAACTGTTCCAGCACCTTGGCCTGTACGCTTTCCACAGTATCCCCTGCGCGGATAAAGTCATCCGGCGCCATATCGAATTTCCGGCACAGGCCGGTAATGGCTTCCACTCTCTGCCGTTCCGCTTCCATCGCTTCCCGGCGGATCGCCGCTTCGTCGACCTTCTTCGCCGGTTCCGGTTTCATGATTGCCTTGTCTTCCATCGTTTTGTCTCCTTCTTTGAATGTAAGGTCCGCCGCTCTGCCGACCCCGACGGTCGCGTCGGCCGGTACGCTTACAATACTGATTTCCAGCGGTTCCCACCGCGTCGCTACAATGGCCGGCCCTTTCCACCGTCCATTGGCGCTCGTTTCATTCTCCGCGAGCTCGCTGTATTCGAGGTACCTGTATCCCACAGAAACCCCTTTCAGCGTTCCGCTTTTGACTTTTTCGAAGATCCCTTCCGCTTTCGGATCGGTGTCAAACCGCACAAGGGCATGGCCCCGCCGGTCATCGCCAATCCACACCTTCTGAATGGCGCCGATAGGCTCATCGCTGTCGTGATTCCACAGCAGCACGCCGATCGTCTCGAGCCGTTCCAGATCCACCGCCCCGGGCTCGTGGGACAGTATTTCATTCTCTCCCCACCGCATATAGGGCTCTTCACTGGAAAAGCTGAGCTCTACCGTGCGGTTTTCTTCGCTCACCGCGTCTGCCCGCGCCGCCATTTCCCGGTTCATTACCTTCTCGTGGAGTTCACTCTTCACCTTGTTCATTGCCGTTTTCTCCTTCCGTATGATTGGCGCTGGCCGCCTGTACCGATTCCGGCGTGTGAATGGACAGGATCAGCCCCATTTCTTCCGCGTAGGCTTTTTCCTTTGCCATCTGGTCCAGCTGGTCCCGCCAGTCTACGCCGTGAGAGGCGCACTGCTGCGCCATGGTGAGCGTGCCGTTCTGCATGGACAGCACATCGGCCTGCGCTTCTTTCAGCGGGTCGATGCTCTGCCACCCCGGCGCCACCCACTCGCACCGCTGCCATTCCTTGCGGCGGCTCCAGTAGCTCCCGATCTTGACCCGACCCGACAGCACTGCCCAGTCCAGGAACGCTTCATACACAGGCTGGCAGAAATGCTGGATCATCCACTGCTGCACCGGCTGGAAAGTCTTGCGGTCTTCCAGATTTCCCTGACGGGCTGCGCTGTATGAGCTCCCATTGAAGTCACGGGAAATCATTTCATAGGAAATGCCAAGACTGGCCCCGGTGAGCCGCTCATGGATCCCGGTGAAGCTCTCCGCCGTGGTGGACGAGCGGGACGGATTGGCGGTCTTCACATCTTCCCCAGGCGCCAGATGGGCAATCATGCCCGGGCGGATCCGTTCGAGAGGCTTCCCTTCCCTGTCCCGCCTTGGATTGGGCGAGCCTGGAAGGCCCGGCGTATTCTGCGTAATGAGCAGACAGAAGGACGCCGCGATTTTCGCCGCGATCGTTTCCGCGTTGAGGTACTCATCCAGGTCGCGGATGCGCTTCAGACAGGCCGCGAAATCAGAAATGCCCCGCAGCTGGTCCGGATAGCGCCGCGTCCAGAGGTGCAGCATATCCTCCGCCGGCACCCGTTCCGGTTCGAGCGTCACATACCCCTCCGGGTCTTTCTTCTGCACCCAGTACGCCACCGGACGGAGCACGTCATTGAGCTCGATGCCGCTCCGGATCACGTTCTTATTGGGCGCGCTCATGAGAGAACTGTCCAGCATCTCCGCCCGAATGACCTGTAGACTGAAATTTCCGCCGCGGTTCACGAATTTGCAGAACACTTCCCCGTCCACCATCTTCCGGCGGAGCATCATCGCCTGCATTTCATAGAAGTTCTGCTGCCCTGTGATGTCGCAGAGCCCGCGGCTCCATTCGTCGAAAGCTTCTTCGATCTTGATATTCGTCCTCTCGCTCGATGTCCTCGCCTGCAGCTTGATTCCCTGGCCGATCACGTTCCGGATGAACGCGTTCACGATGGAATTGGCGATGTCGCTGTTCCGTTCCAGATCCTGCGCCCTGGCCAGGATGAGCGCCCGTTCCGTCTTGTCCATGTTCTCCTGGTCCGTCACATTGACCGGCGTCCACAGATTGGAGAAACGGTTCCGCTCCCCCGCGTCATAGTAGCGGCATGCCTCCGCCGCTGCCTTTCGCCGGAGCGCCCACGCCGGGGAAATCGCTTCGATCATTTTCTCAATCCATTTCATCAGTTTGTCCCCGTCTCCGCGTAAGCGATGCACATCCCGCCGGCCTCTTCCGCGGCGATCGCCGCTTTCAGGCTGGCCTCCCGGTTGTACAGCGTGAGAAGATCCGCCTTCGTAATGCGCCGGTTCCCGATCTGGTATTCCTGGGCGCCGCTCTCAATGGCCAGAATGGCCTGCTGCACGCTGAGAAGCTGCCGCCGCAATGTGATCTCTTCCCGGCAGGGTCCGAGGAGCCGCCGGTTGGCGGCCATTTGCTTTTCATACGCTCCCATTCTTACGGCTCCTTTCCTAAAAATCGTCCATATTGTCAAACCATCCGCTGCCGGCGCTTCCCAGCCACTCGTCTTCTTTCTGCTTTGTTTCCGCCGCCTGGGAAGGAGGCGCTTCTTCTGTGAGGTACCGCACGCCCATGATTTCCGCTGCCAGGGCATTGTTTGTTTCCACGTCAAGCATGTGGTTCTGCGCATGGGAAGAAATCTTCTCCCATGAGAAAGTGATGCGCCCTTTCTTGTCCTGGTGCTCTACCTTCTGCTCGGCGCAGATCATGTCGCAGTACCGCCGGTCAATGCCGTCGTATACATTCCAGCTCCCTGGATGCCCTGCCGTGATGGAAAGGCGCCCGGCGATGAAATCTTTGAACTGCCCCGTATCGAAGACGTACAGATTCAGCATGCCGTAGCCGGACCGGTCAATCCTTGAAATGTTGTACCGCGTGGTGAGGGCGTGGCTGCTCCCTTTCGTGGGAATGGCCATACCCATGTGCTGGGCGCAGAAGAAATAGACTTCTTCCGTGCGGAAGCCCGCGTCGATGCAGCATAGATTGATGTTCCGTGGCTCACCGTTTTCATTGGGCCAGTCCCTTGTGAGCATCGCTTCCACGTCGCCCCAGGTCTCTGCCCGGCCGTAATCCACAAGCCATGACGTCTGGTGCGGTCCCCAGGCGCGGACGCCCCACCAGAAATGGTCCAGCTGGACGTCCACGCCCATGGTGAGAAGCTGCGCTTCCTTCGGCACGATGCCCCGCTCATGAGGAAGCTGTTTCCCCATGACGATGTCAGACTGCATCTGGTTCGCCTTAGACTGCCACGGCTCGGCGAGCCAGGAATTGATGAAATTCATGAGGTTCTCCGGGATATCCTTCGCCGCGAGAAACTTCGCCGCGATGTCGCCCCAGGTGAGCCACGGGGAATAGAGGGAATTCAAATGGAAGGCCACGCTCCGCACCTTTCCTTCGCTGCTGTCGACGCGCTGCCATTTCCCATGGCGGAGCATTTCCGGCTTGTGCCTGTCGTCGATCTTCTCATGGCAGTGGCAGCACTCGTAGGAAGCCGCGTAGAGCGCTTCCTGCGCCTTCATCCCTTCCGGCCATTTGATCTGCCCGAATTCCAGCGGCTGGTACTGCCCGCAGTAGGGACAGGGCACGAAGAATTTCTTCTGCGCGTCCGCCGAGAGCCAGGCTTTCCAGATGTTCCCTGTAGCGAGCGTCGGCGTGGATACCCTGACGATCTTCCGGTTCCAGAATGTTTTCGTCCGTTCCGCTGCCAGTTCCATCGGCGACGCTTCCGTACCAGTCCACTTCGGGAATTTATCGATCTCATCAAAAAAGACGTACCGCACCGGGCGGGATGCCAGATTGGCCGGGGAATTGGCCCCGACCAGCGCCATGTACATATTGTCAAAACGAAGCTCGAGACGCTCCGATCCATGCTCATCGAAATGCTTCCGCAAGTTTTCAGAAAGCCGGATCATGGGACGAAGGCGGTTTTCAGAGGTGAATTCCGCCAGCTTGTCCGATGGATAGACGATCAGCATGGGCCCCGGCTCCTGGGCAATGGCGTAGCCCATCATGTTCTGCTCCGCTGAGGTCTTTCCGATCTGCGTGCCGGCGCAGAAGGTGATGTCCTGGATGCCTGCCGTATTGAACGCGTCCATCACGCCCCGAAGGTAGGGCGTCCGTTCCGTCTGCCACGGACCGGGAAGAGCGCTGTCCTTGCCGGAAAGAATGCGGTACTTGTCCGCCCACTCCGATACGGTGAGCCGGTCCGCCGGCTTGAAGGCGCCCAGGGCGTCCCCAATATATCCCGGCCATTTACTTTCCGCCATAGCTTCCCCTTTCCGCCAGCTGCCGCAGGCAGTCATCCACGCCGTCTTCCACGATCTTCTTCGCTTCCGCCGCCGCGTCCGGATCCATACTGTTCAGGTCCGTCGCCACCCGGTGGCCGATCGCCTGAAGAGACTTTTTGAGAGATAGAAAAAGCCGGCGCAGGTCCTTGCTGACCGCTGCCGACTCGATATACTTTCCCTTCTGGATGCCCAGGCGGAGCTGCTCCTGGATGACCTTCGTCTCCTTGAGCGACGCTTCCGCCTCCAGCTTCCGCATCTCCGCTGAATTGGCGTCCTTGTACTTCCACGCCATGAGCGCTCTCAAATCCCACTGGCCCCGGCTCTTCTTCGGCGCGCCCTTGGCCGCCCAGCGGCGGAGAGTCTCGTCAGAAATTCCAAAAAAATCACAAGTCTCCTGGGTTCCGCGTATCCACCACTCCGATGTGGAATTTTTGGCATTTTTCTCCTTTTTTGCGCGCACGCGTTTAATAGTGCCCGCTTTTTTCGGCTCCATCCCTCAATTCCACCCCTTTTTTCGAAATTTTACGCGGACAATTTTTGGGGTCGCGGACCCGTTTTGGATTTGTTAACCAACAGTACCTGCATACCCCGGGGGTATAGCCCTCAAAACAGCAGTCCCCAGACCCCTATGCATACCTTATAGGCCAGCCCCAAAGCAAACGACAATACCATAGCTCCGGTCACCATCACTGCAATAACCCCCGCTGCCATAGCGGACCACGCTCTTGCGGCTTTTGAAAGCGTTCTAAGACTCATGAGCATCACCTCTACAAATCTCCCTCAACAGAAAAGGCCCGCATAACTGCGAGCCCTCTGTCTCAGGAGATGATATACCTATGTCTCTTCATCCGAAATTCCTATTC
>CAUBUJ010000007.1 GCA_958439155.1 uncultured Veillonellaceae bacterium | reverse complement strand
AGGAACGGTATGAAAAGGGCGGCCAGAAAATAGAAATGGCCCAGCAGGCCCTGGAGGGGCTCCGCAAAGACCAGCGGCTCATTGAAATGCGGCGGGACGCCTATGGAAAGGCGGCTGCCGAGGCCGGCCTTTCTGTGCCGGACAAGGCCGGCGTTTTCGGAGACAACCGGAAGCGCGCCGCGTCGATGGCAAAGAAGGAAGGGGAAAAGGAAGCGCGCCTCGAAGAGCGGTGGATTTCCATCAAAACGAAGGAAAACCAGTGCCAGGCAGAACTGGCGGAAGAGAAAAAGGAACTGCTCTCTCTCCAGAGCCGCCGGTCCAATATTCCCATGGCTCTCGTCAATATCCGGTCGTCCCTCGCGTCGGATCTGGGGCTCGCCCCGGGGTCCATGCCTTTTGCGGGAGAGCTCATGGAAGTGCGCCCTGAAGAAAGCGCCTGGGAAGGGGCTCTGGAACGCCTTCTCGGCGAATTCGGCACATCCCTTCTTGTCCACGAGACGTACTACCGGGATGTGATTGACTGGATGGAAGCGCATCATCTGGGCCGCCGCTTTGTCTATTACAAGGTGGAGGATTATACCGAGCCGGCAGAAGGGGAAGAAGACCCCGGCCGGGCCTGCGGAAAAATTCATCTGAAGGAAGATTCTCCTTACTGCAGCTGGCTTTCGCGGGAGCTCCATACCCGGTTTGACCATGTGTGCTGCGAATCCATGGAGGAATTCCGGAAGGAGCGGTTTGCCCTGACGAAGGCAGGCCAGATCAAAACCCAGGGGCGGCGCCACATGAAGGATGACCGCCGGCGCATTGACGACCGTCTCCACTATGTGCTGGGTTTTTCCAATGAAGATAAGATTCGCGCCATGATGGAAGATATCGCCGACCGGACGAAGGCTCTTTCCGTGATGGAGGCGGAAGCGGTCCGGATTGGGACGGAGCGGAACGGCGCGCGGAAGAAAAAAGAAGCGGCACAGCGGATTCTCTCTGAATGGCATGATTTCCTGGAGCTCGATCTTTCGCCGGTCGCGGAGAAGATCCGCTACCAGGAAGGACTCATCCAGGATCTGAAACACAATAATAGGGATTACCGCAGGCTGGAACGGGAGATCGACCGGCTCAAAGGAGAAGGAGACAAGATCGAAGAGAGAATCCGCGAGGAAGAGGGGAAGCGGCGCGACGCGGCGCGGACCGCGGCAGATATTGCCCGCCAGCAGGCTCTTGATGAAAAAGAGCTCGCCCGCTGCCCGGAGGACCGGAAACGTCTTTACTTCCCCATGCTGGAGGATTTCCGGAAAGAAAAGAAGCCCTGGACGGATAAATCGCGGGTCACCATGAAATCCCGCCGGGAAAAGCAGCTCGCCTTCCGGGATAAGCTCGATGCGGCCAAAAAAGAAAATGACAGCCGCTGGCAGGATCTCTTCCAGCGTTTCTCCAATCATATGAATGAGTATTCCAATTTCCTCCTGACACAGAATGAGGAAAATGCCAATCTCAGTCATGATATGACCCGGGCGAATCTCAATGAATACAAGAAAATTCTCGAAGAGATTGTGAAGAATGACCTGCCCAGGCTGCTGCCCCGTTTCCAGGAAGAGATACGGGAGAAGAGCATCCGTGGCATGGCCATGTTCTATTCCAATCTGGAGCGTCTCTCCAGTCATATTGAGGAGCGCATCGGCGAAATCAATGAGTCCCTCCACGGCATCGACTACAATGAGAATACCTATATCCGCATTGAGTCAAAGCTCACCGACAATGAGGAAATCAAGCAGTTCCGGAATGATTTGAGGCGGGCCATCAATACCACCATCGGCGGCGATGAGAAGGATTACAATGAGCGGAAGTTCCATGAAATCGAGAAAATTCTTCACCGCTTCGACGTGAACCGCCGTGGTCATACCGAAGCGGACAGCCGCTGGACGGAGCGGGTGACGGACGTGCGGAACTGGTACTTCTTTGCCGTGTCCGAGCGGGAGCGTACCGCTGACGGCAGCCTTGGCGCGGAAAAAGAGCATTATACCGATTCCAGCGGCAAGTCCGGCGGGCAGAAGGAAAAGCTCGCCTATACGATTCTCGCAGCGGGCTTTATGTACAGCTTCGGCATTGACGACGGGAAGCGCGCTTCTTTCCGCTTTGCCGCCATTGATGAAGCCTTCCTGAAGAGCTCCGATGAATCGGCCCGGTTCAGTCTGGAACTCTTCAAACGGCTTGGAATCCAGCTGCTTCTTGTGACGCCTCTTGCGAAAATCCCCACCATCGAGCCCTACGTGGGGCATGTGGGGTTCGTGAGCCAGCACGGGGAGCGGTCAGAGATCCAGAATATGACGATCCGTGAATACAGAGAGCGGGCAGAAAAGGAGAAGGAGGCCGGCCATGCCTGATCAGGGGATGATGGCCAGACTGGAAAAACTGGAAGAGTCCGGCGCGCTCTACCAGCGGCTCGCCAGTCCCCGGGAAGAGCCGGTTCTGCGGTATGTGATCAAAATTCCCTCTGGGAGGGACCTTACCTGGGAGGCGGTGCAGGATCTAACAGACCAATGGAAAGACATTCCTGCCGGCGCCGGCGGGAAGCCTCTTTTTTCCGTGGAGTACGCCAACAAACGGTGCGGCCCTCTCGGCACCCAGCGCATGCCCGTGCGGGCGGTGGTCGCCGGTGCGGCGGAAGCGTTCGCCCTCCTCCGCATGAAAGGCCGGGCAGAAACATTTCAGAGCGAGCTCCGCCAGGTGCGGGCAGCGGAGCCGGCTCTGGTGCCGTGGTTTCTCACATACTATGTGCGCATCCGGAAAGAAGGATTTTTCCCGGTGTGCCTTGCCATTGCCCGGTATTTTCGGAAAGAACGGAAGGAAGGGCGCTTTCAGCGGGAATTTTCCATCGAAGGGGCGGATACGAAAGTGCTGGAGCGCCACAGTTTCCTTGTGCGTTCCCTCTGGAACGCGGTCTATCCGGAGGAAACGGCGGCCAACAGTGAAGATCTTCAGAAAAAACTCGCCGCCGATGCCGTTCCCGTCCCTGCCGTGGGGGTGCGCTTCCTGGACCGGCGCATGAGCTGCTTCGGCGCCAGAACCTTCTTCCTCTCCCTGGAAGAGGCGGCTCATTTTACCCCGGATGTGTCCCATGTGTTCATTCTGGAAAATAAAGTGAACGGCTATACTTTCCCGGAAGCGGAAGAGAGCATCGCTTTTTTCGGGATGGGCTACGGCGTTGCTGAATTCGCCAGGCAGGCCGCTCCCTGGCTGGCAGGGCGGCATGTGTGGTACTGGGGCGATCTGGACAATGACGGATTTCTCATCTTGAGCCATCTCCGCCAGGTGCTGCCCCAGGTGCGTTCCTTCCTCATGACGGAAGAAATCCTCCGGAAGTACCTGGATCCGTCCATCGAGGACAGAAGCGGCACCGAAGAGATTCCCCAGTACCTGACGGTGAGAGAGAAAAGTGTGTGGCATACCATCCGCGAGCGTCACTGGCGCCTCGAGCAGGAGCGGATTCCCCGGGAAGAGGCGGAGCGTGCGGTGGATCATATCCTTTTTGAAGAAACCTAAGAAAAGAAGGCAGATTTATGGACAGTACCATGGATGAAATCATCGAAAAAGCAGAAAAAGGAGAGGCCTTTCATGTGCCGCCGGCGCTGATGCCGGACTACATCCGCTACCTCTATACGACACACCGGTGTCTCCATGAATTTTTTCATCTCCGCATTGAGGAAGTGCGCCAGGGGTACATCAAGGCGGCGCTGGGTCTGGGACCGGATTACCTCAATTCAGGGGGCTTCCTTTACGGCGGCATTCTGGCGGCCATGTCTGACGCCATTTCCCTTGGGCTCATTGCGGGGGTGGGGAAATCGGCGGTGACTTCCAACATTACGATGAATTTTGTCAAATCCCATCCGGCGAAAGGGACGATCTATCTCTACGGACGGATCCGCCACAATGGGCGGCGCATGCTCGTGCTGGACGGAGAGATCCAGGGAGAAAAAGGAGAACTTCTGGCGGATATGACCATTTCCATGTACGTCCTGGCGCCGATGCGGGAAGTTCCAGATGTGTGGTAAGTCCTGCTATGCCTTTTACCAGGCATAAAGAGAACTTTATGGAGAATTTAGTATAGCACTTTTTAATAAGTGTATACTTATTCCTCTTGCTTTTCCCATAGCGCGGCAGTATAGTAGTTATAACAAAAACATACAGCAAGGGAGCTGCTCATCCTTCTGGATCGGCAGCTCTTCTTTTTGTTTCCAGAGCCTTGCCGCTTGTGGAATAAAAAAGAGGAGCGCCGCAGGGTGGGAGCTCCACTTTTTTTGTTTCGAAAGGAACAGAAAGCGGAGGGCAAAATGCGTAAAGAACATGATTTTCTCGGAGAAATGGAAGTACCGGATGAAGTGTACTACGGCGTACAGACACTGCGCGCGGTAGAAAATTTCCACATCACCGGCCAGCACCTGGATCCGGATTTCATCCAGGCGATTGCCACAGTGAAAAAAGCGGCGGCCCTTGCGAATATGAAAACAGGGCGGCTCGATCCGGTCATCGCCAAGGCGCTTATCGCGGCGGCGGACGAAGTGGTGAGCGGCAAATGGAATGACCAGTTCCCGGTGGATCCCATCCAGGGCGGCGCCGGCACGTCCATCAACATGAATATGAATGAAGTGCTCTGCAACCGGGCGCTCGAAATGCTGGGCCACGAAAAAGGGCGGTACGATATTATTTCGCCGAACAATCACGCCAATATGGCACAGTCCACCAATGATACCTTTCCGACGAGCATCAAGGTATGTGTCCTTCTGAAGAGCCGCCTCCTCCTTTCCGCTTTGGAAGCGCTTGCCGCAGGGCTTGACGAAAAAGCGGAAGAATTCAAGGATATTGTGAAAATGGGCCGTACCCATCTGCAGGACGCGGTACCCATCACCCTCGGGGAAGAAATGGCTTCCTACGCGTCAGCGGTGCGCCGCGGCATTGACCGGATCAAACGGTCTCTCGATACGGTGCGCATGATCAACCTGGGCGGCACTGCCGTAGGCACCGGGCTCAACGCGGAACCAAAGTATATCCGCCAGGTTTCTGATGAGCTTTCCATTCTCATGGGCTGCCGCTTCCGCACGGCGGACAATCTGATCGACGCGACAAACAATACAGATGTCTTTGAAGATGTATCCGGCGCGATGAAGACCACCGCTCTCGTTCTCATCAAGATGGCCAATGATTTCCGCCTCATGGCATCCGGCCCGCGGTGCGGCCTCAATGAACTGAAGCTTCCTGCGCGCCAGCCCGGTTCTTCCATCATGCCCGGCAAGGTGAATCCGGTCATGGCGGAAGTGCTCGACCAGGCGTGCTACCAGGTCATCGGCAATGATATGACCATCAGCCTCGCTGTGGAAAACGGCCAGTTTGAGCTGAATGTGATGGAACCGGTCCTGGCGTTCAACCTGTTCAATTCCATGAATTACATGACCCACGCGGTGGAAGCGTTCACAAAACTTCTTCTGAAAGACCTGAAAGCCAATGAAAAACAGTGCGAATACTGGCTGGACCACAGCGTAGGCATCGTGACGGCGCTCCTGCCGCACATCGGCTACGAACAGTCGGCGATGCTCGCGAAGGAAGCGTACAATACAGGCCTTCCCATTAAGGAAATCATTCTGAAAAAAGGACTGCTCACGAGAGAGCAGATGGACCGGATTCTTTCTCCTTATGAAATGACCCACCCGGGCATTGCGGGAAAAACCGCCATGGCCTGCAAGTGCTGAATCATAAAAGGAAGGGGAGCCGCTTCCGGCGAAATCCCTCATCCTATTTAGAAAAATGCCGTTCCTTCCGGGACGGTTTTTTCATGTTTTTATTTATGGCAGGAAAATAAAAAATATATTTTGCATAAATTGTTTTTTGTTGTACAATAATCGGCAGTGTACATATTGGAAATTGTGTTTACAACATGTCAGAAAAGGAGAAGAGAAAGGGAATGTCGGAAAAAACTTTGGAAGAACTGGAATTTGAGGAAACAGGCGTCACCCGAAGCGAGCGGTGGAAAGTCATGTGGGCTTCCATCATCGGCTATGCCATGGACGGCCTGGATGTACTGATCCTCTCCTTCGCCATGGCGGCGATTGTGGCGGAATTCGGGCTGACTCTTGGGGAAGGCGGTCTGATCGCCACGTATACGCTGATCGGCACCGTGCTCGGCGGGTACCTTTTCGGCATCATGGCTGACTATGTAGGCCGTGTGCATACATTCGCGCTCACGATCATTCTCTTTTCCATTTTCACCGGCGCCTGCGCCTTCGCGGACACGGCGACGCATCTTGAAATTTTCCGTTTCCTCGCAGGTCTTGGCCTGGGCGGCGAATACGGCATCGGCATGACCCTCGTGGCGGAAACCTGGCCGGCAGCCAAGCGGGCCAGAGCGACCGCCGGGGTGGCCATGGGCTGGCAGGCCGGCGCGGTGCTGGCAGCGGTACTCTCCGCGGTGATCCTTCCGATGTGGGGATGGCGGGGACTCTTCGCGGTGGGCGTGCTCCCCGCCCTCTTTGCGGCCTGGTCCCGCCGGGGCATTAAAGAACCTCCGCTGTGGGTGAAGCGTAAGGCGCTCAAGAAGGAACTGAAAGCCCGCTTTGACGCAGGAGAAAAGCTGACCGATAAAGAAATGGAACAGCTCCGGCATACCCATGAATTCCCGCTGAAGCTGCTCTTCAACAGCCCCTCGAAGATTGTTACCACCATTGCCCTCACCATCATGACCTCCGTGCAGAATTTTGGCTACTACGGCATTATGGTGTGGCTCCCGATGATCCTCCTGAAAGAACATGGCCTCAAGACAAGCTCTATGGCAGGATGGATGGTGGTCACCGTCATCGGCATGATCGCAGGCATTTACATTTTCGGCTACCTCTCGGACCGTTTCGGCCGGAAGAAACCGTACCTTCTCTTCTATGTATGCTCTGCGGCGATGGTGTATATCTACGTCAATCTGGGTACGCCCTTTGCCCTTCTCATCGGCGGCGCCATGCTGGGCTTCTTCTGCAACGGCATGATGGCAGGGTACGGCACCCTTTTGTCTGAAAACTACACCACCGATGCCCGTTCCACCGCGCAGAACTTTATTTTCAATACAGGCCGCGCAGTAGGCGGATTCGCGCCGGTCATCATCGGCACCATCGCCCAGAACCAGGGCTTCGGCACAGCGTTCCTCCTCCTGTCCTGCGTGTACCTCGCGGCGGCGCTCAATGTGCTCTTCTTCGTGAAAGACACCAAGGGCCAGGAAATCGAATAAATTGTTTCAAAAAGGCTTTCCCCAGAGGGAGAGCTTTTTTATTGCCTTCCCTTAGACAGGAAGAGACACAAAATATAGTAGATCATACGGAATGTCATACTGTATATTCTAATTTCACACCGATTCATGCGCCGATTCTATATCGAAATCGTTGAAAGCTGATTCAAAATCCTGTATAATACAAGCATCGAGAACGAAAGAAATCGATACAACGATCACTCATAAGACAGTTATTCATAAAAGAAAGGATGCGATTCCCATGGCATTTACACTGGTCAAACTCCCTTACGCGTACGACGCGCTTTCCCCCTTCATTGATGAAGAAACCATGCATCTCCACCATGAGAAACACCATCAGACATACGTCAACAATCTGAACAACCTTGTGAAAGGCACCGCGCTGGAAGGAAAGACGGTGACAGAACTGCTTTCTGACCTGTCCGCTCTTCCGGACCAGCTCCGCCAGGGCATCATCAACCAGGGCGGCGGTGTGTACAACCACAACCTGTACTGGGAAGAAATGGCGCCGGCAGGAGAAACCACGCCGTCGGCAGAACTGAAGGAAAAACTGGCGGAAACCTTCGGTTCTTTCGAAAGTTTCCAGGAAAAATTCTCCGCTGCCGCAGCAGGGCTCTTCGGCTCCGGCTGGACCTGGCTCGTGAAAGAAGGGGACAAGCTCTCCATCGTGAATACGCCGAACCAGGGGAACCCCATTTCTGACGGCAAGACTCCTGTGCTGGGTCTCGATGTGTGGGAACACGCCTACTACCTCCACTATCAGAACCGCCGGCCCGAATACATCAAGGCATGGTGGAATGTGGTGAACTGGGATGTAGCCGCGAAACGTCTCTTCAAATAACGGCAAACGCATAGGGCAGAGCCGCTTCTCCTTCCCTGGGGAAGCGGCTTTTCTTTTCCATAAAACGGAGCGGCAAGGGGAAATGAGCCCCGCCGGAAGCGGCGTTTTTCCTGTAGCGCCGCAGATGGGGAAACAGTATAATACGAGAAGAAGCGCCGGAAAAGATTTCCGCCGCAGGGGCCTGACGGTCCATTTCATCATAGAAAGGAAGGGTTCTTATGAATCATTTGATTGTATACGCGCATCCTTCAGAAAACAGTTTTAACCATGCCATTCTGGATACGGTGAAAGCGTCCCTTGAGGAAAAGGGGCATACCGTAGCGGTTCATGACCTGTATGCGTCTCATTTCTCTCCTGTTCTGACGGAAGCGGACCAGAAGGCGATGGCATCCGGCGCGGTGCCGGAGGAAATCGCGGAAGAACAGGCCGCGGTGAAAGAAGCGGATGTGATTACCCTGATCTACCCCATCTGGTGGGCAGGAATGCCGGCCATCATGAAGGGATGGATTGACCGGGTACTTTCTTATGGCTTTGCCTACGCCTATGGAAAAGACGGCAATGTGAAGGGCCTTCTCAAAGGGAAGAAGGGATTCATTATCAACACCATGGGCGCCGGCTATGAGGAATATGACAAGGCAGGCATGCTCGCTTCCATGAAGCAGGTCACCGATGAAAGCATCTGGCAGTTTGTCGGCATTGAGCCGGCAGGGCATCTCTTCTTCGGCGAAGTGCCGACGGTGGCGCAGCCTGTGCGGGAAGAAATGCTGGAAGAAGTGGAAGCGCGGGTGAAGAAGCTTTTTTAAAGGCAGACAGATGATGGATGAACGGGACGAAGAACGCATCCATAAAGTCATGAAAGAAATGCTTCATGATCCAGTGGTGCTGAAAGAATTGGCCAAAATGCGGGACCGCGGCATGGATGAAGCCCATGTGCAGAACTGGCTCCGCCAGATGGCGATGCTCCAGGGGAAATGACGATGCTGTAAGAGGCAGGCTTTTCCAGGCATAAAAATATCCGGTTCGCAGAGGACCGGATATTTTTATGCCCCGGAGGAGGAAGGACCTTCCCGGGAGAGGAGGAGCTATGAGAAAAAAGAAAGCCCGTTTTGGTTACGTCCGCGTTTCTTCCGAGCAGCAGAAGGAAGACCGGCAGATCCTGGCAATGCGCCGGGCACAGATTGAAGAGTCCTGCATATTCCAGGATATCCAGTCGGGAAAAGATTTTGACAGGAGGGAATACCAGCGGCTGATGCGGTGTCTCCATAAGGGGGATGTGCTTTTTATTTTGTCTCTGGACCGTCTGGGCAGGAATTATGGAGAGGTCCAGAAAGAGTGGCGCCGGATTACCCAGAACATCGGAGCGGATATTGTGGTTCTCGATATGCCGCTGCTGGATACGCGGCGGGACAAGGATCTCCTTGGGACTTTCATTTCTGACCTGGTGCTGCAGGTGCTGTCTTTCGCGGCGCAGATGGAGCGGGACCAGATCCGGGAGCGCCAGGCCCAGGGGATCGCCGCGGCCAGGGAGAAAGGGCTGCCCCTGGGACGGCGCGCCAGGGAGATGCCTTCTGTATTTGAAGAGATCAGCGCCCGGTGGGTACAGGGACAGATTTCTCTCCGCGAGGCGGCGGATGCCTGCGGCATTCCCAAATCCACCTTTTACTACCATGCGAAGCAGGAACAGAATGGGCGGAGACCGGGAAAGAAAGCAGGCCGCCCGAAGAAAGGGAGGCCTTGAGTTTTACGAGGAATGTTTCTGCGTGAGATCTTCCACTTTGGCGCCGATGAAGGAAATCAGGTCTTCCGGGGCGAGCACCACCTGGCGGCCCCGCTGGCCCGCGCTGATGCTGATCGCTTCATGTTTTCTGCAGGACGCGTCAATATAGGTGGGAAACTGTTTCTTCATGCCGATCGGTGAGCACCCGCCCCGGAGGTACCCGGTGAGAGCGGGGAGATCTTTCACGTGGATCATTTCGATGCTCTTGTTGCCGCTCACCCGGGCCGCCGCTTTGAGATCGAGCTCTTTTTCTGAAGGAAGGCAGAGCACCACTGGGCCTGTCTTGTCGCCCATGGTGACGATCGTCTTGAACACCATGTCCGGGTCGTAGCCGAGCGCCGCCGCCGCATGGACGCCGGAGAGATCCTCTTCGGTATAATCGTAGGATTTTGTGGTATACGAAATGGATGCTTTGTCCAGAATGCGCATTACATTGGTTTTCTTTTCGTGCTTCATAGGGAGCCTCCTTGTTTGATTTGATAACCCTACGATAGCGGGCGCCGCGGTGCCTGTCAAGAGGTTGCCCGGGGTGCGTCTGTACTATATAATAAAGGCGGACGCTCCCGTTCCTGGAGAGGGAAGCGGCATACAGAGATCGGCCCGCCTGGCAGCGGGTTTATTTTATATGGAGGTACTATGACACAGCTGGAAGCAGCGCAGAACGGGATTATTACAGAAGCGATGCGCACCGTCGCCGCCGACGAAGGGGTGGATGCGGGCTTTGTGCGGCAGGGCGTGGAAGAAGGGACCATCGTCATCCCGGCCAATGTGAACCACACATCCCTGCATCCTTACGGCATCGGCAAGGGACTGCGCACGAAAATGAATGTGAACCTGGGCATTTCCAAGGATGTCTGCAATTACGATACAGAAAAAGAAAAGGCAGAGCTCGCGTGGAAGCTCAAGGCGGAAGCCATCATGGATCTGTCCTGCTATGGGAAGACTTCGCCTTTCCGGAGCTGGCTCATTGAGAAGAGCCCCGCTGCGATCGGCACGGTCCCCATGTATGACGCAGACGGCCTTCTCGAAAAAGGGCTCAAGGATATGGACGCGGATGATCTTTTCTCCGTGGTGGAGCAGCATGCGAAAGACGGGGTGGATTTCATGACCATCCACGCCGGCATCAATCAGGAAGTGGCCCGCCATATTTTGCGGAACGAGCGCATTACCAACCTGGTGTCCCGGGGCGGGTCCATTCTTTTCGCCTGGATGTACATGAAAGGAAAGGAAAATCCTTTCTATGAACAGTATGACCGGCTTCTCGAGATCTGCCGGAAATATGATGTAACCCTGTCTCTGGGCGACGCGTGCCGCTCCGGCTGCGGCCATGACGCGACCGATGCCATCCAGATTTCCGAGCTGATCAACCTGGGAGAACTGGCTCTCCGCGCGAGGAAGGCCGGTGTCCAGGCCATGATCGAAGGCCCGGGCCATATGCGTCTTGATGAGGTGGCCATGAATGTGCAGCTCGCCAAGAAGCTCTGCCATGGAGCGCCGCTGTACGTGCTGGGACCGATCGTGACGGATATCGCTCCCGGCTACGACCACATCACGGCAGCCATCGGCGGTTCCATTTCTGCCGCGGCCGGCGCGGATTTCCTCTGCTACGTGACGCCGGCGGAGCATCTCCGTCTCCCTGATGTGGATGACGTGCGGGAAGGCATCATCGCTTCGAAGATCGCCTGCCATGCGGCGGACCTGGTGAAAAACGTAAAAGGCGCCCGGGAATGGGATGAGAAGATGAGCTGGGCTCGTCGCCATGTGGACTTCCCCACCATGATTTCTCTCGCCCTTGATCCGGAAAAAGCGCGGCGCTACCGGGAAAGCAGCAAGCCGGAAGATGAAAATACCTGCACCATGTGCGGCCCCATGTGCCCCATGAAGACGCTGGACAAGATCCTGGACAACCTGGATCATAAGAAATAAAGGAAGAATGGTTCCTTTCAAAAAAGCGGTTCTCCTTTCTCAGGGGGGACCGCTTCTTTTATGGGACGAAAGGATTTCTTTTTCTGTGTCAATTATGATATAATATTTTAAATTGTCTGCCCAAATCCAGAATGCAGGCATATGAGCGGAAATGACGTCCTGTCCGGGGCGGACGGCTTGGTTTCTGGGGCAGAAGGAAAAGGTTGGAGGAACGGGAATGTACGAAACGTTTAAAGAGCTGGGCATTGTGCCGGAGATTTTAAAAGCGGTGGAAGATATGGGCTTCGAAGAACCGACGCCGATCCAGAAGGCGGCGATTCCGGTGGCTCTTACAGGGAAGGACCTCATAGGGCAGGCCCAGACAGGGACAGGGAAGACCGCCGCTTTCGGCATTCCCGTGCTCCAGCGGATCGACGTCTCCCAGCCGGCGCCGCAGGCAGTCATTCTGTCGCCGACGAGAGAACTGGCGGTGCAGTCGGCAGAAGAAATCAACCATCTCGCCCAGTTCATGGCCGTCCACGCTGTGCCGATTTACGGCGGGCAGGATATTAACCGCCAGTTCCGGGCGCTCCGGATGCATCCGGAAGTGATCGTCGCGACTCCGGGCCGTCTCATGGACCACATGAAGCGGGGCACCATTGACCTCTCCCATGTGCAGGTGCTGGTGCTGGACGAAGCGGATGAAATGATGGATATGGGCTTTATCGACGACATCCGCACCATTCTGGCGGCCATGCCTGCAGAGCGGCAGACCATGCTTTTCTCTGCCACCATGCCCGGGCCGATCCAGGAACTGGCCGATACCTTCCTGAAGGATCCGGAACTGGTGAAGATTAAGGCGGCGACCGTCACCATCGATCTGATTGAGCAGGAATATATCGAACTGCCGGACCGTCAGAAATTTGACGCCCTCTGCCGGCTTCTGGATATGCAGGAACCGGATCTGGCCATCGTATTTGTCCGGACCAAGCGCCGCGCAGATGAAGTGACGGAAGCCCTGAAGAAGCGGGGCTACGCTGCGGAAGGCATTCACGGCGACCTGTCCCAGCCGAAGCGGGACTCCGTGATCCGTCAGTTCAAAGAAAATACCATTGATATTCTTGTCGCGACCGATGTGGCCGCCAGAGGTCTCGACATCAGCGGCGTCACCCATGTGTACAATTTCGATATGCCCCAGGATCCGGAGAGTTATGTCCACCGGGTAGGCCGCACCGGCCGGGCAGGCCGCACCGGTATGGCCACCACCTTTGTCATTTCCCGGGAAATGGGTCAGCTCCATGATATTGAACGGCTCATCCGCCGCCGGATCAAACGGCGCGCTGTGCCGACCCTGGCGGATGTGATTGAAGGAAACCAGCGGGAAGCCATCGAGAGCCTGCAGGCCGCCGCTTCCGGCACGGGTCTCGAAGCGTATCGGGAAACGGCGGAAGAACTGCTCAATGATTATGATTCCATTTCCCTCGTGTCGGCGGCGATCAAGCTTCTCACAAAGCAGCCCGATGTGACGCCAGTGCGGATTACAGAGGAAAAACCGAATTTCCGCAAGAAGAGAGGCGCCGGCAACCGCCGTTACCATCGGGACGGAAACCGGGAAGGCCGCCGGTTTGACCGGAATGGGGAAGACGGGGGCCGCCGCCGCGCGGGCCGTACCCGCCGTCCCTCCGGCCGCCGCGGAGACGGGCCCCGCCAGGACCGGCCCAGCCGCCCGGCTCATGAAGGGGTATTCAAACCGTATTTTAAAGAAGACTAAGGGACCTCCCCTATGAAAAAAAGCTGCTCCACCGGGCGGCTTTTTCTGTTTCTCAGAGAGTCTTCTGGTTTGAAGAAAGACTTTAAATCGTATATGATAAAGAAAATTAAAGGGTGACGTCCTATGGAAACAGCAGGACTGGGATTCACCCGGCTTGAGACAGAGAGGTTCCGCCTGTGACGGCGGATACAGGGAGATATATGTTTGACAGAATCAAAGCGTTAGCGGGATGGTCCGGCGGATTTTCCCATTTGTCCCGGGAAGAACGGGCAGCCCGGATAGATGCCGGCGCGGCCCGTCTTCTCCGCCTTTTTCAAGACCATGGGAAAGAGGCATACATAGTGGGAGGCTGCGTACGGGATCTGGCCATGGGCATCCTTCCCCATGACTGGGACATCACTGCGTCAGCCAGACCGGAAGAAACCATAGAGATACTGGAAGCGGCAGGCATCCACAGCGTGGACGGCGGCGGCCGGCGCTACGGCACGGTCATTGCCGTCCTGGACGGCGCCGCTTATGAGATCACTACGTTCCGCCGGGAATTTTATGGAGAAGACGCGCACCGCCCGGAAGAGGTATCTTTCGCGGATACGCTTGAGGAAGATTTATCCCGCCGGGATTTTACGGTGAACGCCATGGCCCTGTCCGCGGAAGGGGACTTGATCGATCCTTACGGCGGCATGGAAGATATGAAGAAAAAGAGACTCCGCACCGTGGGCGAAAGCAGTGACCGTTTCCAGGAAGACGCGCTCCGTCTTTTCCGGGCGTGCCGCTTTCTGGGACAGCTCGATTTTATGGCAGATGCCTCTCTGGTGGACGGCATGAAGGGGGCCTTTCCCCGGGTGGCAGGCCTCTCCCTCGAACGGGTCCGGACAGAAGTGGAGAAACTCCTGGTCACGGCGCATGCGCCGCGGGGGCTGGATCTCCTGGTGCGCTCCGGACTTTGCGATACGAGCTGCCGCGTCCGGGAAAACGGGCGGTATGAGGCAGTGCCGGTCCTGCCGGAACTGTCCCACCTGGTAGGTCTTCCCCAGATGAAGAAGTTTCACAAGTATGACGGCTGGTACCATACGCTGGCCGTGGTGGACGCATCGCCCCGGGACCGAATCGACCGGTGGGCGGCCCTGCTCCATGATGTGGGCAAGGGCATGCCCGGCGTGCGCCGCGTAGAGGGAGAGAAGATCACCGACTATAACCATGACCATGTAGGGGCGGAGATGGCGGAAGCCCTTCTGCGGCGGTGGCGCCTGCCGGAAAGAGAAGTACGCCTCATCACGTGGCTTGTGAAAGAACATATGAAATTTCATTATTTTGCCAATGTGGATACGGCAGACCTCATGAAATGGGTGCGCCACATGGCGAGAAACAAGGAATTTCCCACCCAGAAAGCGATGATCGACGGGATCCGGAGGATGACCGATCTTTCCATTGCCGACATTATCGGCTGCGGCCGTCCTTTCTCCGCCACGGACGGGCATAAAGCCTTTGGGCGCGCTATGGAAGCGGCAGCAGAGAGCATCCCTGTGACCACGAAGGAACTTCATTACGACCGCCGCGCCATTGACGCTCTCGGACCGGTCGTGGCGGAGGGCATGCAGAATCTTCTCTCCCGGGTGCAGAATGGGACCCTCCCCAATGAAGCAGGGGCACTGGCAGAGGCGGCCCGCCGGTACAGAAAGCGGCACGGCCATGAAGAATCATAGCCTCTTTGAAACGATCGGCACCCGGGCCTGCTGGATTTTTGTATTCGCTCTGGGTATATTTCTCGGGCTGGCGGCCCGGCTTTTCTGGGTGCAGATCATCCGCCATAACTGGTATGCCGCGCAGAGTGAAAGCCAGGCGGAAGGGGCCCAGCAGATTTATTCGCCGCGGGGCACCATTTACGACAGAAACAAGAAGCAGCTTGCTTTTTCGATCCTGGTGAAATCGTTCTATGCCGATCCGGACATGCTCAATGTGGATCCTGCTGAGGCGGCGAAAGTGCTGGCGCCGGTTCTTGCCATGAAGGAACCGGTTCTGGCGGAAAAATTATCCCGGAAGAATACCCGCTTCGTCTGGATTGAGCGGCTCCTCGATCCGGACAAATCAGAAGCGGTGCAGAAAATCATTGAAGAAAAGCAGTGGAAAGGTTTCGGCTTTACCGAGGAAAGCAAGCGGTACTATCCCAATGGAGGGCTCCTGGCCAATGTGCTCGGCTTCGTCGGCATTGACGGCAAAGGGCTGGACGGACTGGAAAAGTCGCTGGATGATGAGATCAGCGGCGGCATGAAGAAACAGGTTCTGCTCCATGACGCGGCGGGAAATCCGATCCTCCATTCGGCGGGCGCGCCGTACATGGGGAAGGAAGGCCGCTCGGTATACCTCACCATTGATGAGAGCATCCAGTTCTTCGCAGAGCGCGCCCTCGATGCGGCTATGGTGAGAACCCGCGCCCAGGGAGGCATTGTCATTGTGATGGATCCTAAAACAGGGGGGATCCTTGCCATGGTGAACCGCCCTTCTTATGATCCCAATCATTTTTCAAACGCCACGGAAAACGAATATAAAAACCGGGCGGTGGTGGACATTTACGAGCCTGGCTCCACGTTTAAGCCCATCATCGCCTCCGCGGCGCTGGCAGCGGGCACGTACAGCACGGATACGGTGTGGCATGATCCAGGCGCGGTGTGGGCGTCCGGCCACGCGATCCGGAATTGGGACGACGCTTCCTATGGGGACGTGCGTCTCGTGGATATTTTGAAATTTTCCATCAATACAGGCTTTGCCCATATCGGCCTTTTGACCGGCGGCAGCATTCTCACCGATTATGTGCAGAAATTCGGCTTTGGAAAGCCCACAGGCATTGAGCTTCCCGGAGAAGGGGCAGGGCTCCTCTTTAATCCTGATGAAATGCGTCCCATCGACGTGGCTTCCATGTCCATCGGGCAGGGCATCGCGGTGACGCCGCTCCAGATGGTGCAGGCTTACAGCGCCATTGCCTGCGGCGGACAGATGGTGCGGCCCTACCTGATTGACTCCATTCTGAATGGGGACGGCACCGTATTCAGCAAGACAGAGACAAAGATCGCAGGCCAGCCCATCAGCAAAGAAGTGGCCGATACGGTGAAAGACATGATGGAAAAGGAAGTGTCCGAAGGGGGCGGCGGAAACGCCCGTGTGCCGGGCTACCACATGGGCGGCAAAACAGGCACGGCCCAGAAACTGGACCCGGTGAACGGCGGTTACTTGAAGAACCAGTACATCGCTTCTTTCTGCGGTTTCGGCCCGACGGAAGATCCGCGGGCGATCTGCCTGGTGGTGCTCGACAATCCCCAGGGCGTTTACTACGGCGGCCTCGTGTCGGCTCCGGTGTTCGCGGAAATTATGGGACAGACCATGCGGTACCTTGGGGTGCGTCCGTTCAAAGAAGAATGGCCGCTCCAGCAGGGAAAGCGCGAAGAGACTTTCCGCGCGCCTGTCCAGAAGAGCGATAGTCCTTACGTGGTGCTTCCTGATTTCCGGGGCTGGTCCATGCGGGATACAGGGGAATGGCTCAGTGATTCCGGTCTCGGCTTCAAGCCGGAAGGATCCGGGTCCGCCCGCCGGCAGAGCCCCGCCGCGGGTACGACCGTTTCCAAAGGAAGCGATGTGACCGTGTATTTTGAGCAGGGCTCGTGAGATGTGATCGATTTCCTGCCGGTCCTGGGACTTGGGCAGGGCCTTCCATAAAGAAATGAGGAACAGAGTATGAGTGAAATCACAGCAGGCACCCTGTACCTGGTGCCTACACCGATTGGAAATTTGTCGGATATGACCGCCCGGGCAGCGGAGATTCTCCGGGACGCGGACATCGTAGCCTGCGAAGATACGCGCCACACAAGGATTCTCCTGACCCACCTGGGCATTGAGAGAAATGTCGTTTCCTACCATGAACACAATAAAAAGGAAGCCGGGCCGAAGCTGGTGGAAGCTTTGAAAGAAGGCAAGTCCGTCGCCCAGGTGAGCGATGCCGGGATGCCGGTCATTTCTGATCCTGGAGCGGACCTGGTGCGGCTTGCTCTGGCAGAAGAGATTCCCATCGTGCCCCTTCCCGGGCCCAACGCGGCGCTGACTGCGCTCATCGCCTCCGGCCTTGACGCGCGGCAGTTCGTTTTTGCCGGGTTCCTCCCCCGCACCACAGGGAGCCGGAAAGCGCTCCTCACGTCGCTGGCGCCGATTCCTTTCACCCTCATTTTTTATGAATCGCCGCGGCGGCTGAAAGAGACGCTGCGGATTCTGCGGGAAGCGCTCGGCAGCCGCAGGGCGGTCACCGCAAGGGAACTGACGAAGAAATTTGAAACCTTCCAGCGGGGCACTCTGGAAAGCCTCCTTGCCGAGGCGGAAGAAAATGAGCCCCGCGGAGAATATGTGATCCTCGTGGAAGGGGCGTCACAGCAGGGAGAAGAGCAGGCGGAAAAGGCAGAGACCACCTGGCAGGAAGAAGCGGAAGCGCTTGCGCAGTCCATGCCGGTGAAGGAAGCGGCCCGTAAGATTGCCCTCACGCGGAATCTGGCCCGCCGGGACGTGTATCAGTACCTGCTTTCTCTGAAAAAGTAAAGAAATCGTGGGCAGGCTTTCAAAAATCCAAGTCCTGCTGTATTCCCTTTTCTTTTTGCGGTATAATGAAAAAGACTATTTCTGCGGAACAAACAGGAGGATTTTATGGGAGACAAACCGAAATATTATATTACGACGCCGATTTACTATCCGAGCGCCAAACTGCATATTGGCCATACCTACTGCACCACCATCGCCGACAGCATGGCCCGTTTCAAACGGCTCGACGGCAATGATGTATTCTTCCTTACCGGCTCAGATGAGCACGGTCAGAAAATTGAGCAGAAAGCGGAAGAAGCAGGGGTGACGCCCATTGAATATACCAATAAAATTGTAGGCATGTTCCAGGAACTGTGGAAAGAACTCAATATTTCCAACGATGATTTCATCCGCACCACCGAAGAGCGGCACAAGAAAGTGGTGCAGATGCTCTTCCAGCGGGCCTATGACAATGGGGATATTTACAAGGGAAAGTACGAAGGATGGTACTGCGTGCCCTGTGAATCGTTCTGGCCGGAAAACAAGCTCGGAGAGGATCATGTCTGCCCGGACTGCGGCCGTCCTCTCAAGTGGGTGAGTGAAGAAGCGTACTTCTTCAAAATGTCCAAGTATGAAGAACGGTGGATGAAGTATGTGGAAGACCATCCTGATTTCATCCAGCCCGTGTCCAGAAGAAATGAAATGATCCAGTTCGTGAAGAGCGGCCTGGAAGATCTCTGCGTATCCCGGACCAGCTTCTCCTGGGGGATTCCTGTGCCTTTTGACCCGAAGCATGTGGTGTACGTCTGGTTTGACGCGCTGGTGAATTACCTCACCGCTGCGGGCATCTGCGATAATCCGGAAAAATTCAAGAAATTCTGGCCTGCTGACGTCCACCTGGTGGGCAAGGAAATCGTCCGTTTCCATACCATCATCTGGCCGATCATGCTCATGAGCCTGGGCATTGAGATCCCGAAGATGGTCTACGGCCATGGCTGGCTCATTGTGGACGGGGAAAAAATGTCCAAGTCCAAAGGCAATGTAGTCGATCCGATTCCGCTCCTTCATGAATTTGGTTCCGACGCGATCCGCTACTACCTCTTGAATGATATCCAGCTCGGCCAGGACGGCAATTTCAGCCGGGACCGTCTCATTCACCGGATCAATTCAGATCTGTCCAATGACCTGGGGAACCTCCTGTACCGCACCCTTTCCATGGTGGAAAAATACAGAGGCGGCGTCGTTTCCAAAGGGGACGCGGCCAGTGACAGCGCCGCTGCGGCGGCCTGCAGGGATATCGAAACCGGCGCGGCTCTGGCGGTAAAAACTTTGCGGGACGATATGAACAGCTGGAAGATCAATGACGCTCTCAAAGCGGTGTGGACCTTCATCCGTTCTCTCAATAAATTTATCGACGTCACCGCGCCGTGGCTCCTTGCGAAAGACGAAGCGAAGGCGCCGGTGCTGGACGCGGTGCTGTACCACCTCTGCGAAGGGCTGCGCATTACTGCGCTCCTGGTGGAACCGGTGATCCCGATTGCGGCGGAAAAGATCTGGAATCAGCTGGGGCTGACAGATTTCAAGAAAGCACTGCTTGCTGACGCCGTCTGGGGCGGTCTCGCCGAAGGGACGAAGGTCGCCAAAGGGGCGCAGATTTTCCCGCGCATTGAGATCGAAGAGAAAGAACCGGCAGAAGAGACAAAGCCTGCCAAAGAAGAAACGCCGAAGATTTCCTTTGACCAGTTCGCCAAGACTGATCTCCGCGTGGCGGAAGTGCTCACCGCGGAGAAAGTGAAGAAATCGAAAAAGCTCCTGAAGCTCACGGTGAGCCTCGGCGATGAAGAGCGTACAGTGGTGAGCGGCATCGCGGAGTTCTACGCGCCGGAAGACCTGGTAGGGAAGCACGTGATTTTTGTAGCCAACCTGAAGCCGGCCAAATTGATGGGCATCGAATCGGAAGGGATGATCCTGGCTGCGTCCAAAGACGGCAGGCTCTCTGTGCCTTTCGTGGATATGCCTGCGGGAAGCAAGGTCAAGTAAGATGAAATTTTTTGACAGCCATGCCCATGTGTATGACAAAGCCTTCGACAATGACCGGGAAGCGATGATGGAAGAGGTGTGGAAGGTCTGCGACTACGTGGTGTGCCCCGCAGAAGACCTGGCGTCTTCCCTGAAGGCATCCGCCGCGGCGGACCAGTACCCCCATCTGTATGCCGCGGCCGGCATCCATCCCCAGCTCACGGCGAAAGCCACGGAAGAAGAACTGGAAGGGATCCGGCAGCTCGCCCTGACCCATCCCAAGGTGGTGGCTATCGGCGAGATCGGTCTTGACTATTACTATCTCTACAGCGATATAGACACCCAGAAGGAATGGTTCTGCCGGCAGATCGATCTGGCAGCGGAACTGGATCTGCCCTTCATCATTCACGACAGGGATGCCCATGGGGATACGCTCCAGATTCTGAAAGAGCATTATACCAGCCGCATGCGGGGCATCATGCACTGCTACAGCAGCAGCTGGGAAATGGCGCAGGAATTTATGAAGCTGGGTTTCTATATTTCCTTTGCCGGTCCGGTGGTTTTCAAAAACAGCACGAAGCTCAAGGAAGTGGCGAAAGAAGTGCCGCTGGACCATCTCCTCATCGAGACGGACAGCCCGTACCTGACGCCGCCGCCGTTCCGGGGCCGCCGGAATGATCCGTCCAAGGTGCAGTATGTAGCGGCGGAAATCGCAAGACTCAAAGGAATTCCTGTGGAAACCGTAGCGGAAGCGACCATGAAAAACGCGCTTGCTATTTACCAGATCAAAGACAATGGATAATCAAAAAGCGTGCCTTCCGGGGCACGCTTTTCGCATGGGTATAAATTGGTCAGTCGTAGGAAAATTTCCGTTCCAGCCGGCCTAGAAGGCGGTTGGTCACAAAAGTCAGGGCAAAATAAATGCAGCCTGTGGTGATAAAGGTCTCCCATACCCGGTAGTACTGGGCGTTGGCGGCGTTGGCCCAGTACATGAGCTCCGGCGCGGCAATGACAGAGGCGAGGGAGGAATCTTTGATGAGGCTCACAAAGGAATTGCCCAGGGGAGGCAGCACATTGCGCACCGCCTGGGGAAGAATCACATACCGCATGGACTGTTTCCAGGACAGGCCGAGAGAACGGGCCGCTTCGGACTGCTCCCGGGGCACCGCCTGGATGCCGGCGCGGAAAGTTTCTGATATATAGGCGCCGGCGTTGATGGAAAGAGCGGCCGCCGCCGCGAGAAGCCCGTCAGGCTTATTTACGAAAAGGGGAATCACGCCGAAGTACACGATGAAAAGCTGGAGCAGGAGCGGCGTTCCCCGAATCATTTCTACAAAGCAGGATGCCGGCAGGGCGCACCACTTTTTCCCATAGAGCCGGGCAAGAGCCAGAAAGAGTCCGAGAAGGGTGCCGAATACGATGGCAGCGGCAGAAATTTCTACGGTATAAACCGTGCCGGAAAGAAAGTAAGGCGCGTATTCCCGGATAATTTCAAAATGAAGATCAAACATTACTCCGCTCCTTTTTGAAGGGTCTCCATAAAACCTTCCGGCGGCGCTGCGTGGAACCATTTCTCATAGAGTTTCTGGTAGGTGCCGTCAGCGATGAGTGCTTTCAAGGCATTGTCCATCTTTTCCCGAATGGCCGGATCTCCTTTGGCAGGATAGAGAATGCCGAAACGTTCCGGCGTGAAGGCAGCGTCATCGTAAATGATCTGGAAATGATGGTCCGCGTACTGCCGGGCGATGGCTTCGCAGGACGTAGCGTCGCCGACAATGGCGTCTACCTGGTTTCCTACCAGCATCTGGATGCTCATAGGCGTCTTTTTCAGGGCCGGCGCGTTTTTTCCGAGGAGTTTTTCCATCACTTCCTGTCCGGTGGACCCATTCTGGACGGCAATGGTTTTTCCGGAGAGCAGGTCTTTCGCAGATTTGATGGAAGGATCAGCCGTGAGGATTGCCTGGCGGCTCACGAAGTAAGGCATGGAGAAGGCATAGCTTTCCTTTCTTTCCTTCGTGATGGTAATGCCGGAAATGGCCAGGTCTGCCTGTCCCTGGCGGATCTGCTCAAAAATTGCTTCCCAGCCGGCATCGGTGATCTCCGCCTTGTACCCGGCTTTGCTGGCCATGGCCTGGAGGAGTTCGATATCAAAGCCTGTGATCTGCCCTTTGTCCAAAAATTCGAAGGGGTTCCAGTTCGCGTGGGTTACCGCATGGAGCGCAGGCGCGGCGGAAGAGGCAGCCTCTTTCTGGGGCGCGCCGCCGCAGCCGGAGGAAAGAAGGCACAAGCCGGCCAATCCGGCGAGAAGTATTGTTTTATATTTCATGGTAATCCCCTTTTACTTGATCAGTTTTTCAATGGCTTTTTCCAGATCAGCCACCGCTTCCTGGTTGCCTGTTTTGACCGCGTCGATGATGCAGTGATCGATGTGGTCTTTTAAAATAATTTTTCCCGTGCTGGTCAGGGCGGAACGGACCGCCGCCAGCTGGATCAGAACGCTGGAACAGTCTTTGCCGTCAGCGACCATCTGCCGCACCGCCTGGAGATGGCCGATGGCCCGGGCCAGACGATTCAGCACCACCTGGGTGTTTTCATGATGCGCCATAAGTCCCTTCCTTCTTGTGTATAAATACCTATCCCCCCTTGGGGGATATTCTTATTATATTCTTTTATACTGCTGTGGGGATATAG